>CAZMOS010000005.1:0-21121 GCA_964567945.1 uncultured Lentimicrobiaceae bacterium | reverse complement strand
ATAGATGATCCCACGGGAGGAGTTGACCAGCAGCCCGCAACGGTCGTTCATTCCGTATTTTGCCACTTCCTGAAGACTACCGCCCTGTGCGCCGACACCAGGGACGAGCAGGAAGTGGTCGGGAACGATTTTGCGGATGCCCTGCAGCGCTTCGGCTTTGGTGGCGCCCACCACGTACATGATCTGGTCAGACGTTCCCCAGCGGCTGCTTTTTTCCAGCACCGTTTCATACAGCCGTTTGCCGGTGGTTTTGTCGGCAAGATACTGGAAATCTTCCGCGCTTTTGTTGGAGGTCAGCACCAGGATGACGGACCATTTGCCTTCGTAAGCCAGGAAAGGGGAAACGGTATCCAGCCCCATATACGGAGCCAATGTGACGGCATCGAAGTCGAATGTTTCAAAAAAAGTGCGGGCGTACAATGCGGATGTGTTGCCGATGTCGCCGCGTTTGGCATCGGCAATCAGGAAGATGTCTTTTGTTTTCTGCCGGATGTAACTCACGGTTTTTGCCAGGCTTTCCCAGCCCCGGGCGCCCAGCAATTCGTAAAAGGCAAGGTTAGGCTTGTAGGCTACGGCCAGGTCATGGGTGGCATCCACGATGGCTTTGTTGAATTCAAAAACCGGATCAGGAACAACTTTAAGGTGTTCAGGGATTTTATTGATGTCCGTATCCAGACCTATACACAGGAAAGATCTTTTTTTACGGATCAAATTGAATAGTTGATTGCCGGTCATTACTTACGGGTTTTATGCCCAGCCCTTTCTCCTTCGCAAGATTTCGGCGAACAGGGAAGGACCGGGTAACTACCCCAGCCATTTATGGCCGGGTAACTGATTTGTTTCAAGCCCCAGCCATAAATGGCTGGGTAACTGATTTGTTTCACTATGTTGATCTCGCTTTCAGTTTCCCCTCCCGATCCCTCGGGATTCAGGGCGGGGTTCTTTTCTCTTCATATCTTTTGTTCGTCACTCATCAATAAACCTGACTGCTCTCGCTATTATGCCTGCTGAAACCTGTCAGGTTAGCATGCCCTTCAAACCTTTCTTCAATCACCACTCACCACTCATTAATCACCACTCACAAATCACCAATCACCACTCACTAATCCCCACTCTCAAAACCTTCTTTCAGCCGTTCGGCATTTTCGGCCATTTGCAGTTTTTCGATCAGTTCTTCCAGGTCGCCGTCAATGATCTGATTCAGGTTGTACATGGTCAGGTTGATGCGGTGGTCTGTCACTCGTCCCTGCGGCCAGTTGTAAGTTCTGATCTTGGCCGAGCGGTCGCCGGTGGAGACCATGGTCTTGCGTTTGCTCGACATCTCCTCCATATACTTGCTGTATTCCCTTTCGTAGAGTCGTGTGCGCAGCACTTTCATGGCTTTGGCCAGGTTTTTTATTTGAGATTTTTCATCCTGGCAGGTAACGACGATCCCTGTGGGGATGTGTGTAAGCCGTATAGCCGAATAGGTTGTGTTGACCGATTGTCCTCCGGGGCCGGAAGAGCAATAGGTGTCTTTACGGATGTCTTTTTCGTTCAGTTCGATATCGAATTCATCGGCTTCCGGTAACACCACCACCGAAGCGGCGGAAGTGTGGACTCTGCCCTGTGTTTCGGTTTTCGGGACGCGCTGCACACGGTGAACACCCGACTCAAACTTGAGGATTCCGTAAGCTCCGTCACCTGTTACTTCCACGACCACTTCTTTGAAACCGCCTGCCGTGCCCTCATTCATATCAATTACTTCAAATTTCCACCTTTTGTTCTCGCAGAATTTCTGGTACATCCTGAAAAGGTCTCCGGCAAAAATGCTGGCCTCGTCACCACCCGTGCCGGCACGTATTTCCATGATGGCGTTTTTCGAGTCCTGCGGGTCTTTGGGGATAAGCAACAAACGGATCTCTTCTTCCATTTCTTCTTTGGCCGGGATCAGTTCTTCGAGCTCTTCTTTGGCCATGGTCCTGAACTCCGGGTCTTTTTCAACTTGCAGGATTTCTTTAGCATTTTCGATGTTGCCGATAATGTTTGCATATTTTTCATACGCTTTGACAACAGGCTCCAGTTCTTTGTAATCCTTATTCAGCTTGATATAGCGCTTCATGTCCTCCATTACGGTAGGCTCGGACATTTCCCTGCCGATCTCTTCCCACCGTTGTTTGATGGCTTTTAGTTTTTCTATTATCTCCACATTCGTATGATTGAGTGTGCAAAGATAATAAATCAAAACCGGTAAACAGCAATATGATTTTTTTCATGAAATAATGTTTTTTACTATTAAAATGGGGATAATGCCCCAAGCGGTGCCGTAAAATTTCCATAAATTTGGTGAAATTGAACGCAATCTCTTATCTTTGCTTGAGAAACCTTAAACCCAACAATGAGAATATCAAAAGTTTACCTTATTGCGGTTTTTGTATTTCTTTTCACCGGCCTCAAAGCAACTTCCGTAACCGACAGCCTGAAACGGCTGCTTCCGGCTGCTAAAGATACGGTTAAAGTAAAATTGCTTTCGGACCTGTGCTGGGAATACAGATTCATTTCTGCCGACACAGCTTTGCAGTATGGCAACAAGGCACTGGAACTGGCAAAAGGGATCGGTTACCCCCGCGGCATAGCACAGGCCTATAACGACTTGGGGATCATCTACATTGACAGGAGTGAATACGGAAAAGCCATCGAATATTTTAGAAATGCCATGGAGATCAGGCAAAAGCTGAATGATAAATCCGGAATAGCATCGCTGTACAATAAAATCGGAATTGTCTATCAAAAACAGGGAAAACTGAAAGAAGCGCTGCAGAACCAGATCGCGGCGCTGAAAATTTATGAAGAACTGGGCCAGTATCTGTGGATCGGTTATAGTCTGAATAACATTGCCATCATTCATTTGAATCTTGGAAACCTTGAGAAATCGCTGGAATATAACCTCAAAGCCCTGGAATTCAGGGAGAAGATGAATGATGTTTACGGAAAAGCCGGCTCCTATGGAAACATTGCCAATGTTTATCTGAAATTGAAAGATACGGCAAAGGCGGTCTCGTATTACAATGATGCCCTGGAGACTTTCCGTCAAATAAAAAACGATGAAGGGATCAGTGCGATGCTTAGTAACCTGGGAAGTATATATCTGACACAAGGTAAAAACAACGAAGCTATCAAATTACTGAATGAGTCGTTGGAAATACGGGAAAAACTTGGCGATCAGAAAGGGATATCTTCGTCATTATTAAAAATAGGGGAGGCATACACGAACCTCGGCCGTTACGATAAGGCATCGGCAGCCCTTTACAAGGCGATGAAAACGGCGCAAAAGATCGGGGTGCTGGAAGAAGAAATGTCTGCTTATCTGAACCTGGCCAAAATGTATGCAATGAAAGGCAATCTGGACAGCGCTTTTACCTATACCCGCCGGTATATCGCCCTTAAAGATTCGGTTTATGACCAGCGACTGAAACAACAGATCGTTGAAGTTCAGGTTAAATATGAAACCGAAAAGATGGAGCGGGAAAACAAGTTGCTTTCACAGGAAGTACAATTGAAAGAAATCCGGCTCAAACAACGGAAAACCGAAATATTACTTTTGATTTTCCTGATAATCAGTATCACTGGTGCTGCAATTTTCTTGATTTACCGACGCCATCAAAAGCAAAAAGCAGCCCTGGATGCCGAGATCATCCGTCACAACCAGGAACAGTTGAAGGCAGTGATTGCCGGTCAGGAAAATGAACGCCGGCATATAGCGCGTGAGTTGCATGACAGTGTCGGACAACGGTTGGCTGCGATCAAGCTGGGGTGGGAAAAAGTAGCGGGATCTTTGCGAAAGAGCAAAAATTACAAGGATTTGAAAGAAATGGTTGACTGGCTTGATTCCGCATCAAAAGAGGTCAGGGCGATCAGCCACCAGATGATGCCTAAAGAACTGGAGCAGTTTGGCCTGCCGTCAGCCGTTGAAAGCCTGCTGAATACTTCATTGAAAAATACGGGCATCAGTCATGTTTTCAATCACCTGGGTTTGGAAAAACGGTTGCCGCCACCCGTTGAATTGAACCTGTTCAGGGTATTACAGGAGTTAACGTCCAATGTGATCAAACATGCGGAAGCCGACAGGATTGATGTTCAGTTGCTGAAAAGGAACAACAAGCTGGTTTTGGTTTTTGAAGACAACGGCAAAGGCTTTGACGCCAAAGCGGCCAGCCGGGGTATTGGCATGATGAACATCGAAAGTCGTGTAAAAGCTATGGATGGAGAGATAGATATTGAAAGTGCCCCGGGAAAAGGAACAACAGTAAGAATTAGAATCCCGGTCAATGAGTGAGATTAAAATACTGATAGCGGATGATCATCAGATCATTGTTGACGGACTGAAAGCGTTGCTTGATGAAATGGAAGGTATCCGTGTGGTTACCACGGCATCCAACGGACGTGAGGCGCTGGATATGCTTAAGCTTTTTCCTGTTGACCTGATACTTATGGATATTGACATGCCCGTGATGGACGGCTTGCAGGCCACCAGGATCATAAAAGAAAAAAACAACGCACCCTATATTATTATCCTTTCCATGCACCTGCAAAAAGGAATGATTGAAGATTTGATCAATTTGGGTGTTGACGGATACCTGCTGAAAGATTCGGATAAGGAGCAATTGGCAAATGCTATTTTTCAGGTTGCCTCGGGAAAAAAATATTTTGGTCCAAATGTTACACTGACTTTGCTCGAAGATGATACCTCGCAGAAAAGCAAGTCTTCTGATAGAGCCATTGACCTGACAGAAAGGGAACTGGAAATATTGAAACTGATCACCGAAGGTTACACCAATAAAGAAATAGGGGAGAGGTTGTTCATCAGCCACCGAACCGTTGATACCCATCGCACCAACATGATGAAAAAGCTCGATGTAAACAATGTAGCCGGCCTCATCAGCTACGCCATCAGGAATGGGATTGTTTTGTGAAGAGTTTGGAGTTTTGAGTATGGAGTTTTGAGTTTAGGGGGCATGAGAGTTTCGGGTTTGGGCACATTCTTTACCAAATCCGGAATATTATATTCAATTAGGTGCGGAGCACCGATAATATTTGTAGCTCAAATTCAATATGACCAATTCAGGTGCGGAGCACCGTGATATTTTGCTTCCGAATGAAGGGATTGACAGAAATCGTTTTTTCTTGATGTGAAACCGTGATATTTCGTAATTTTGAAATAGAAAAACAATACACAATGGGTGATACATACGTTCAGGCATATTTTCATATAGTTTTTGCAA
The DNA here is from genome assembly GCA_964567945.1 of uncultured Lentimicrobiaceae bacterium. Taxonomy (GTDB): domain Bacteria; phylum Bacteroidota; class Bacteroidia; order Bacteroidales; family F082; genus JAADID01. Next base: position 15,860 of record CAZMOS010000005.1, on the reverse strand, counting down.
TTAAAAACCGCCAGACACTGATAAGAAAAACCTGGAAAGATGAATTGGAAAAATACATAACAGGAATAGTTCAGAACAATGAACACAAGCTAATTGCTATTGGCTCTATGCCTGATCACATTCATATATTTATCGGTTATAATCTGAATCAGACCATTCCCGATTTGGTTGAAGGTATCAAAACCTCAAGCAACCATTGGATTAAAAATAAAAGATTAACTCCTTTCAAATTTGACTGGCAAAACGGTTACGGAGCATTTACACATTCTCATTCCCAAATAGAATCCGTTGCCAGATATGTATTATCCCAGGAAAAACATCATCGCAAAAAAACATTCAGGGAAGAATATTTGGAAATGTTGAATAAATTTGAAGTAGCTTATAAAAACGAATATCTGTTTGATTTTTTTGATGACGTAAAAGGTTGGTTATAATATCACGGTGCTCCGCACCTTGTGATAGAGGTTTATTCAAGAGCTATAAATATTGCGCACCTCCGGTGCTTTTTTTGTTTGATCGTTTTAAAAAGAGCGGCAACATCAGGAACAAGAATATCCGGAGTAGTGAGGTGTAAATTACTGACAATCTTTAAAACACAACCAAGACAATTACCAGGTGCGGAGCACCGGTAATATTTGTAGCTCAAATTCAAGATGATCAATTAAGGTGTGGAGCACCGGGATATTTTTTCCCCGATTGGTGGAATTGATCAGGATTATATTACGGTACTCCGTACCTTGTGATCAATGCTTATTTGATATTCTACAAATATTGCCACCTCCAGTGCTTTGGATTTGTTTTCCCGGGATTTTTCTTTGATTACTAATCCCTATTCCCCAACCCCCATTATCCAATTTCAAACACCACACCGCTTTCAATTTACGTGATAAGTCGTAGATGATTACGTGATTTACCCGATGCAGGCACCTTTTTTACAAACCTACATTTGCCGATGTAATTGTTTGTTAAAAACCTCAAATGCCTTCAATCAAAAGATATACACAGAGTTATCTGGCAGTTGGACACCCTGAAATTGCTTTGAGGTTGACAACAATTATACTGGCAGAAACTCTGTGTTTTGTTAAATTAAAAAAGAATAAAATGAAAACAATCAGAAACCTCACAATCGCATTAACCCTGATCACAGGAGTTGTTTTTACCTCGTGCAACAAAAGCAATGACAACAACCCGGCTCCTGGTGGCAACTCTTTGTCGTTGAAACATGACGGACAGGCATGGTCTGCCAGCTTATCGGTTCAGGCCGTGAATACAAACGGCGTAATTAATGTTACAGGCAGCGATTCTAACGCCAACCAGGCTGCTATTGTCGTTTATCAGGCCAACGGCCCCGGTACTTATAAAATAGGCCCCGGTGGAAATGCCGGGAACATGGGCAGGTGGACACAAGGCATCGGCACGACCGATACCTTTTCGGCAAGCAATGTTATCGGCTCAGGGGAAGTTACTTTCACCGAATTGACCGACACAAAAGCCAAAGGTACCTTTAAGTTTACCGCTTACAACACTACACAGGCCAAAGTGGAAGTAACGGAAGGACAATTTGATGTTAATTTCTAATACAACTCTTATTGAAAAACTAACAAACTAAAAACAGAACAATGAAACGGATACTTTGTCTGCCGGTTGTTTTCTTTACCCTGATAAACCTCTATCCCCAGGGAACCGACATTACTTACGACAGGATCAAAATTGCAGATGCCAAACACATGGTTTGCGGTATTGACCTCTCCCCTGATCAATCCACTCTGGCAATCAGCAGTATTCAAAGTTATCCGTTTTACTTGTTCGACTGGCACACCAATAAAATAATCAAAGAATTTAATGTGGGAAACTGGTATGCCGGTTCAAGGGTCAACTATTCAGCTGGTGGAAATTACATCCTGCTTAATCAATTGTATTATATTGATTTTGCCCCGAACAAGGACCGTGAGGTCAATTTTGAGATCATTGACGCCCATTCGGGTAAAATGATCAAAAGGTTTGAAGCCCTCCATTCGGTGAAGCTCAACCCCGATGAAAAATATGCGCTGACGTTGACCGGTGATGAGGTCGGTTTTTTCAATTTAACAACCGGAAGATATGATAAATCATTCACGGTTCCGGAAGCCGCCAACAGTGTGGCCATTAGCCCCGACGGCAAGCTGATTGCCGTTTCTCACAAACTATACGAAAAAGATGCCGACACCTATCCCACGCTGAAGAGGGATAAAAAAGTAAGGAAAGACGGATTGAAATATAAGCAGGAGATTTCCGTATTTAATGCTGGTACTTTCAAAAAGCTTTATACCATTCATGAACTTTATGAGATCGTTTACCGGCTCACCTTTTCCGATGACGGCAAATACTTGTTTGTAATGAACATCCCGCATGGCAAACAAATGAATGCAGGCGGGCGTCAAACCTTTGTCAATGTTATAGATATGGAAACGGCTACCCCCATAAGACGCGGTTATATTTCACGATCGGATTATGAACCCGATTTCAAATTGAGCCATGACGGCAAACTGCTGGGGATCGTTTCGAAAAACAATCGTTTTCTCGAATTGCACATTTATGATTTTCCTTCGGGAAAGATGCTTTACCGTTTTCAACAGGGATATCGTCTTTTTGAAAAAAACGAAGGGGGAATGATCGCAGCTGATTCACGCAGCTCATTTGTATTCTTGTCGGATAACAAATCCGTCTTGATGACCATGGGGAACCATCTGGTCAGGTGGGATTTTGTCAAAGAAAACCAACAATAAAAATAAACGTCATGAAAAAATTATTCTTATTCGCATTGTTGTTTGGAAGCATAGCCGGATATGCTCAAAAAAAGCCGTTGATCGAAGACAAACAGGAGGTGGTTAAAAGGGCTTCCGCCGTATTTGAAGCTTCGATGAAAGGGCCTGAAGGCGAACTTTATGTATTTGGAAAAGAAAACAACATTGAAGGAACCTATGATTTTAAGATCACGCTGGGCGATAGGGGAAAAGTGGTTTCCATCTTTGTCCTGAACAGGGAAGGGGGAACCATTAAAATGCAGAACATGGTGAAAGATGCCGTGAAAGAAACCCGGTTCGATTTCAAGCTGCCGAAAAACAAAGATTATTCAATGGAATATAAATTCAAATTTTAGTATTAACCTCAAAGCGTATGATTATGAAAAAATTAGCACTCGCTGCCTTGATCGCAGCAATGACCTTGCCTGGTTTTTCCCAGGCTGACATGCCGGTTGTCTGGCAAAAAGACATGGGCATCAAGTATATTCACTCAGGCACCGGCCTGGAAGTGAATGATTACAGTTATGTGGCTTCAGAAAAGGAGATGGCCGTATTCAGCAATAAGGACGGCCACATTTACTGGAAGAAAACATTCAAGGAACTGACACCAAATCTGAAAAAAATTGACGAACTGGTTCCGTTCTGGGATTCGAAAGTGGTTTTCCTTTTTGACCGGAAAGCCGGAAAAGACCAGATCGCCTGCATTGACCTGACCGATGGTAAGCTGTTGTGGACTACCGACAAATATCAGAAAGTAACAGCAGACATGATCGTGTACATTGCCGAAGACGACGGGTTTGCCATTTCGCTCAAAAAGGAGTTGGTTTATGTCAAGGCAAGGACGGGAGAAGAGCTCTGGAATACCACCAAATTTATGGGAGTCGTCGGAAAATATGTTTATAATCCGAAGGACAATACTATGGTGATGGTCAACTTCATCCCTACCGGTATTGTTGCCTTCTTCACAGGATTCAAAAACCAGATCGCACGTATCAACATGAAAACGGGGGAAGTTCTGTGGGAAAACGTTTACATCGGCAGGGCTGACCGCAAAACGGTCACTCGCGATTTTGTGTATGATCTGGATGTGGATGGCGACAAAGTGATCCTCCGCCTGGCGGGTATCCAGCTTTATGATTACAATACCGGAGCAGCATTGTGGTCGGCTGCATTTGACTACACACCCGAGGGAATTTTGAAACCGGGAAAAGGCCAGTCAAAATTTGGTGTTTATGGCACTGTTGCCGATCCGGTGGTGGACGACGATTACATTTATGTGCTGGATATGGCAAGCAAAAAGAGCCAGTATATCAAAAAATATGATTATAACACCGGTAAACTGATCTGGACATCAAAGGAAATCAAAGGGGCAAGAGCTATTCCGGGAATGACTGTGTATGACGGCGTAGTTGCCATTCAGGTTGGCGGGCTGGTTGAGATTCAGTATTTTCAACATATTCAAACGCAATATTATACGATCACCTTTCCAGTGGTCAGATATAAAGGGATTAAGCCTTATGGCATTCAGGCATTCAGCGCCGAAGACGGTTCTTACCTCTGGGATTCGGAACGGTTTAAAAAAGGGATTACCAATGCCATAGTTGTCGGCGGCGACCACATTGTATGCAGCGGCAAGTCATTGTATTCGCTCAACCTGAAAACAGGGGATGTTAATTACGAAGTTCCCGTATCCAAAGGCGGGACAGGACTTGCATCGTTGATATTGCCCTATAACGGCCAGATCGTCGTTGTCGGCGAAAAAGGCCTCTCCACTTTTAACCCTGCCGACGGATCATTTATTAAAAATTCGGTTTATAAAAAGGCTGTTCCGGCGGGAAGGATCAAAAACATAATCCTTATGAAAACCGATAAAGATGATTTTGCGGCATTTAATCTGGATGACCTTTCCTACAAACAATACAATGCACGGAAAGGCGCCAAAAACTGGCTTGAAAGGGAAGACGCAAAATATGTATATGTCTATGAAAAGAAGGGAGTTACAAAACTTCAGGTTTACTAATCCTTATTCTGTTACTGTTTGATTTACTTTAAGGTTAGGGGATATTGTATCCTCTAACCTTTCTTTTTTACAAAAACCGTGCTTTCAAGGGGACTCCCCGAGGGTTGTTCAACACGAATAATAATATTTCCGGTAGGCACATTGCTGATGGAAAGTGTGGAGCCGTTCATGTATTTGATTTCAGGTGTGCAGTTACCATCATCCGTTTTAATGCCAACCGTGGTGATGTCAATTACGGTTTGCTCAAAATTAACATCAAACCGCCCAAAGTCTTCACACGACGTGGTGCCAACCTTGCCGTAAAATTTTATATCCAGATTTTCGCCCTCGGTTATCGTATCGGCATGCTGGATACTGTCAATGGGAATGGTATATTCGGTTACTGTCGGGGAATTGTCTTTTTTGCAGCCGCCGGTTGAAAATACAATTGTTAAAACCGGGATGGCCAGTATCAGTGCTATAGCTAATTTTTTCATTTTTTACTTTTTATTTAGTGAGTGGCAAAAATAGGATTAAATAATTAACCCTCATCTGCCAGAAGTAATTTAAAGTTTTTTATTTGCTCATGGTTACCGAGGACAAATAACTTTGACCTTTCAACCAGCTTGGTTTCGGGCGTGGGGTTGATGATGAATTCACCCGTTGCCGTTTTAAATCCAACGATATTTACTCCCAGTCGTCGCCTGATTGCCAGGTCTTTCAAAGGTTTGTTGATAAACTCTTTGGGTAATTCGTCAATGGTGATCTCAAGAAGCTGGGTAGATGTCTTGTCGTGGAATGAAAGGTGTTCGAGAAATTCGACGATGTCGGGTTTGGCAACAAGTGTGGCCATGTGAGAGCCGCCCACCCGCTCAGGTAATACAACACTGTCAACACCGGCCATTCTCAGTTTTTTCTCCGAGCTGTCACTCGAAGCGCGGCTGATTATTTTCAGATCGGGATTGAGGGCACGTGCCGTAAGAACCACGAAAAGATTGTCCGCATCATTGGGGAGGGTGGTGACCAGCGCCCTTGCTTTTTTAATGTCGGCTTTGATCAGCACCTCGTCATTTGTAGCGTTTCCTTCGATAAACCTTATGGGCTGACCCATGTTGTTGATGACAATCTCGTGATTCTGATCAATGACAACCAGGTTTTCGTTCATGGCGATCAGTTCCTCGACAACCTGGCTCCCGTTTCTGCCGTAACCTACAACTACTACATGATTTTCCATATGTGATCTTTTATTTTTCCTGTTTTGCCCTGTATAAAAAAATCTCAACTGACGCTGAAACAGGTTTTGTGTGAGTAATGAGATGAAAAAAGTTAAAACACCCAGACTGGCAATGATCAGAAATATTGTAAATAATTTCCCTCCGTCAGACAAAGTATATACCTCACGGAAACCAACCGTTGAAATGGTGATCACTGTCATATACAGGGCATCAATAAACCGGTAGCTTTCCAGAAACATATATCCTGAAGCGCCGATTATTATGATGGCCACCAAATAAATTCCTGCAAGGATAAAATGCCAGTTCTTTTGATTTTCCAATGCTGCTGAGCTTTATGATCCACAAAACATTCCTGATACAAAAATACGAAAAACCGGGGAAGGGGAGAGGACACGGACAAAGGATAAAGAATGATCAAAAAGATAATGATTATATTTGTAGGGGAGATAAGCAGTAACGGGCCTTAATAGGAAAACCCCCAAAATCAAATATGAAAAAGATAATTTCAATACTCTTCGTAACCCTGTTTTCTACAATACTTGCTGCACAGGGCCTGATGAAGATCGGCGAAGTGTTTGATTTTGAAATTGGCGATGAATTCCAGATTGCAGGTTATGCTTACGGACAACCGCCGAATGCGGACCGGATCACCATAATGGATAAGTACTTTTCGGCTGATAACAATACCGTTTTTTATGTGGAATACCATGATTCTTATTATTCTTATCTTATAGGATGGGATTCCCTTGCATATAAATTCTGGACAGAGACCGACACGGTTTCTTATACAAATCTCGATTCCTCCATAACCACTTACCAGTGGTGGGTGCCTTATGACACACTTATGGTATCATACGATACGGTTATCGAGTATTCAGAATATTACTGTGGCGCACTGATCAACGGATATGATTATGCGGTAGGTATTTTCGAGCCGGTTTATTATGCAAAACACTATGGCAGGGGATTGGGACTGGTTCTTGATTATTATAACGATCCGGCTGAATTTTCCGAATTTGAGAACAAGTTGTTCTATTATCAAAAAGACGGGGTAAGTTGCGGAACACCGGACCTGACAACTTCGGTCTATGAAGTAACCACAAAAAATGATATCCTGATATTCCCGAATCCTGCAACAAATCATTTCACATTGGAAAATAATTCCGAAGAAACCCTGAATATGAAAATATTTGATGACACAGGAAAATTACTGGATTCACAAAACGTCAATAAAGGAAAAACTTCTTACGATTGCAGCTCTTTCCCTCCCGGGTTATATTTTATCCGGTTTACTTCAAAGTCCAAAAAGTATTCTGAAAAATTAATAACCAGGTGATCTCCTTTCACCCCAGCAGCGTACCGTAGAATGAAAGGTTAATATTTTTCACGCAAAGACGCAAAGGTTTTCTTCCTGTTATCTCTCGTTAAGGTCATAAAGTACAGTCGTCATTTACCAATCACTCCCAAATGGATACCCGCCTGACCAGTCGGGCAGGCCTTCGGCACAATCACAAATCACAATTCATCCCCCCCTTCCTCACCTGTTCAACAGTACATGTCCTATCCTGCATTCCAGACAACGTTTGTCGTCGCAGTAATTGTGTTTCATTTCGATCAGCGCCTGCGATTCCATTGCATTTTTCGGCTTGATCCCCAGTGCGGAATAACGTCGTATGATGGCATTCGATTCGGGCGGAAGCTGTTCCAGCCACGAGAGCGCTTTGTCCTGTAATCCGGTGTCTTCTTTGTGCCTGCCGTAAACAAACAGAAAAGGGATAATGGTGTTGATCAGGATCAGATGAACCGAAGCAAGTCCCAGCCGCTTTTTCCTGCTGCCGGCTTTTTTATCAAAAACAAAATGGGTATTCCAGTAATCCAACGCGTCCACTTTCAAAAAATCAATCACGTCGTTCAGTTTGGGCGCCTCCAGGATTTTGTTCAGCAATGCCGATGAGCGATAGATCACCTGCGCAAACTGCGAAATCCTGATCGTCGGGAAATTGGCAGGCCGCAACCGCATAAATTTCCAGAGCTTCCGGTCAATGGGTCTCAGGTTATATTTTTCTGCCAGGAAAGCATATTCTTTTTTCAGCAAACCGGGATAGTCATCTTTGAAATTGGGTTTCAGCATACCGGCCTGCCCGAACAACAGCGCTTCCAGTTGCAATATCTGCGATTTATGTTTGGCCAGGATGTTCAGTGGCAGCGATTGAGCCAGCAGGGCATAGGCATCTCCGTTGGTTTTAAACCCGAAGTTCCTGGCCAGCTTCCGGTAGAAAACTTCCTGAAAATCCTGTTTAGTGCTGTTCAGCTCATTTTCAATTTCCTGCGCTTTGTATTCCAACCTTTCAGCCATCAGCTTGTCGAGCCATGACAGAACGTCAAAACGGTTGACCGTTTCGATCATTTCTTCGCAAGGTATCCATTTGTTAAGTTCCAGGAATTTGTGATAATTTTCCAGAATTCTTTCATCAAAATTGCCTTTCAGTTCAAGTGTGGGAATCGTTTCGCCGTTTTTCCTGTAAACCGGCCGGTCATTTTCATAAACCACGTGAAGGATGATGTTGTCGTAAGCCGGATCGTTGTCGTGCCCGTGTTTGAACCAGTCGGAAGAAAGCACATGGATCTCAATATTCCCTGCCCAGGTTGTGTGGTCAATTTTTATTCTTCCATTAAAAAAATCGGGGCCGCTGTCATTGTTGCGAATTCCCGGATGAATAATTTGCAGGCGACTACCTTCGGAAGTATTTAATTCATTGTTTATTAAGCGGTGTTTCCACAGATAGATGAGGAAATTTTCCGGTATGGAAATGTGAACATTCATTAAAAAAAGATTAATGTTGTTGAAATTAATGAACTATTTAATTAAATTTGCTGAGTAATAATTTATTTTCCAGATGGCGAATGAACCGACGTTAGTCTCCGGAATTGAGCATAAAGTTAGGAAATTAACGGAATTGTTCGACAAGCTGAAAAAGGAAAATGAAGAATTGCATCAACATATAGATGTTCTGACAAAGAGAATCGGGACATTGAGCAATGAATTAGAAGAAAAGCGAAACGAATTATTAAAAATCTCGCTTGCAAATACGCTTGAAAAAAAATACGGTGTTGAGGAAACTAAAACAAAAATAGACGATTTAATACTGGAGATAGAAAAAAGCATTGATGTATTGAGCGATTAGAGTAATTTGTAACGGTGTTGTGCAAACAAAACAGAATATAAAAGTAATTATTGCCGGAAGGCCTTATCAGTTAAGCGTTGAAAGAGAAGAGGAAGAGTTGGTCAGGAAGGCGGTTGAACTGGTAAATAAAACAATAAAAGAATACGCTGCGACGTTTCACTACAAAGATCAGCAGGATTTGTTTGCCATGACAGCGTTACAACATGTTGCGAACTCAATGCGACTGGAAAACGAAAAGTCCTTTAAGGATGGGGAGATGGAAAAAAAATTGTCACAAATAGATCAGTTGTTGTCAAAACATCTTGATCAGGGATAAGCGTTCTTAAAATATAAAGTTACTGCCCGCGTAATTCACAGTTTGTAAACTCAACACTAAAGTCATTAGGGTTAAGCTCATAGGGTTTAAGGACAGGCCTGTTTACCTTTAAGGGATTCCCCTTGCGGGGGACGCTGGACGCCCGAGGATCCTGGCAGCCCTATGCATGTAAAAATCGGGGTTTACTATAACTCCTGAATTATTGCGGGCTTTTTTTATGCTGATGCCGGACGGAAGGCCAAAGCTTCAGGCCGGCCTCTTTAAGCGGTTGCAAGTCTAAAATATATTAAATTATGGAAATATTAATATATGCACTCGTTGCTGTTGCAGGTCTTATTATTGGAAGTGCGCTTACAGCAACGGTATTGAAAAAACAAATCCTGAAAAAGAGTAGCGCACTGCTCGAGGAAGCAAGGGAAAAAGGTGAAGTCATCAAGAAGGAAAAAATCCTGCAAGCCAAAGAAAAATTCCTTCAACTGAAAACAGAGCACGAAAAAGTTATTGCCGAGAAAAACAATAACATTCAAAGAACCGAAAACAAAATAAGGCAACGCGAGCTGACACTCTCGCAAAAGCTGGAAGAAGCTCAAAGAAAGCAAAAAGAGTTTGACATTCTTAAAAATAACCTGAATACACAGCTTGATATACTGGAAAAGAAACAAGTTGAAGTTGACCGTATGCATGCCGAACAGGTGAAACAGCTTGAGAATATTTCACAACTTTCGGCTGATGAAGCCAAAGAACAATTGATCGAATCACTAAAAGAAGAAGCCAGGGCGGAAGCAATGGTTTATGTTCGTGACATTGTTGACGAGGCCCGTATGACAGCCGAGCAGAAATCCAAAAAGATCATCATTGAGACCATTCAGCGCACAGCAGCAGAGCATGCCATTGAGAATACCGTCACGGTATTTAACATTGACAGCGATGAGATCAAAGGACGCATTATCGGGCGCGAAGGCAGAAACATCAGGGCGTTGGAAGCAGCTACTGGTATTGAGATCATCATTGACGACAGCCCCGATGCTATCCTGTTGTCAGGTTTTGACCCCATCCGCAGGGAGATCACTCGCCTTTCTCTTCAGAAACTGGTTTCGGACGGACGTATCCATCCTGCACGCATTGAAGAGGTGGTGAACAAAACAAGAAAAGAGGTCGAGCAGGAGATCATTGAAGTTGGCAAAAGAACAGTGATTGACCTGGGTATTCACAACATGCACCCCGAACTGATCAAGCTGGTAGGAAAGATGAGGTTTCGTTCCTCGTACGGACAGAACCTGCTTGCCCATTCCATTGAAGTTGCCAACCTGAGCGCCACCATGGCGTCGGAGCTCGGCCTGAATCCTAAAAAGGCAAAACGTGCCGGATTGCTGCATGATGTCGGTAAAATTGCCGAGAACGAAACAGACCTGCCCCATGCCATACTGGGTATGAAGCTGGCGGAAAAGTATAAGGAGAAACCGGATGTTTGCAATGCCATCGGAGCACACCACGATGAAGTTGAAATGGAGACACTCATTGCCCCCATCGTGCAGGTGTGTGACGCCATTTCCGGGGCACGGCCGGGAGCAAGGCGCGAAGTGGTGGAAGCCTACATCCAGCGTTTGAAAAAACTTGAAGAAATGGCACTCACTTATCCGGGTGTCGTGAAAACATACGCCATCCAGGCAGGACGCGAGTTGCGTGTTATTGTCGGTGCGGAAAAAGTTTCCGATGCCGATGCTGATAAACTCTCGTATGAGCTTTCAAGAAAGATCCAGGAAGAGATGACCTATCCGGGACAGATAAAGATCACGGTAATCAGGGAAACCCGTGCCATCAGTTACGCGAAATAGTTATAACCAGGCAGGTGTTAACAAGTAACATTTTTTTCATTTCAGAAAAAGAATATTAATTTAGTTAAGTTTTTATTTTTGCGCCTCATTTTAAAAAAACGTAAACTAAAAATTTGAATTATGAAAAGAGTTATTGTTCTTTTTTTAATGACAGCAGTGCCTTTGTTTATGGCTGCCCAGGGTAGCGGTGCAATAAAAAAAGGCGGAATGGAAGTAAATGCCGGGTTCGGTTTCTGGAGTAATGCTCCGGCGATCATGCCGTTGCATGGCGGGATGGATTTCGGAATCACTGATGAGATTAGCCTGGGTTTTGATGCCGGCTGGAGGTTATTTAATACAGTAGGGTGGAGGCACAGTGTTTTTGTGTTTCAGGCACGTGGCGACTATCATTTCAATACCCTGATCGGACTGGACAGCCAGTGGGATGTTTATGCCGGACTCCAGCTCGGGCCTTCCATAATCACGGCGGCGGCTAATTATCCGGGAGACATCAAAGGATTTAATTTTGCCCTGGATGGCGTTGTCGGCGGACGCTGGTTTTTTTCCGATAACATCGGTCTGAATGCAGAAGTAGGTTTAATGGCAGTCTTTCCTGATATTGCACGCCCTCCGAATGCTTTTATGAATGCCGGGTTTACTTTTAGATTAAAATAACCGGAGCGGCACCTGTCCTGCTTCAAACGCCTTCGTTTGAAGGTTTAAAACTGCCCAATATAAAATGCTTCAAGCATGGATGCTTGAAGCGGGTTAGGGTTACTGATTTTTTTCTTCGAATTCCTTAATCAGTTCTTCCGGTGATTTCCCAAGATTCTGTAACGACATGCGGGCATCATCGGCAAACTCGTTATCGGGATATTTATCCAGGAACATCTGATAATATTTCCGGGCCAGTTTGTAATTTTTCACTTGGTCTTCGTAAACAAATGCTTTCAGGAACAAGGCAGTAGGTGTCTTGCTGTAGTCGGGATATTTCACCATTATCGTATCCAGTATCCTGATGGTTTTCAGCGGCTGGTAAATATTCATCGAAATATCCGATGCTTTGAACAGATACACCGGGGCCAGTGTGTCATCAGGAAAGCTCTCGGCATATTCGGTGTAAAGGTCAATCAGGCCGATAACTTTATGCTTGTTCATACGGGTTGACTGCCTGTTAAATAAAACATTTTCCATGGCGGTTATGGAATCCTGAAGGCTCTGTTTGGTTTTGGCTTTTTTTGCGCCGGGGCCTGCACATGAAGTGGCAATCAAAACGATAACTGTAAAAATTATAATATTTCTCATTCTTCCATTTTTTAATTATCCGAATAACGTTTTTGTATCCTGATTATTTTTTGCAATGATAAAACATTTCGGGAAAATCCTGATTATAAAAATTGTCTGTTGCAGATGTTTTTGAAATCACAAAATTCGCACTGGTCTGAATCTTCTGTCCGGATGAATTTTTCTTCCGGGTCAAGGATATTGAGAATAAGGGATGAAAGTTTTTCTTCAAATATTATCAGACTTTCGGTCAGGCTGATCCCTTCAGGAAGTTTTAAGCTGATGAATCCCTGTGACAGTTTCCGCAGGCTGTATATTCCGGCTTCAAAGTCCTGAATGTTCTCATGTGTTTTGGAGAACAGGAAAGCATAAAACAACAATTGAAAAGTTTTTGCCTTATCCGGTTTGGTAATTAAATCGTTCCATTCCTTTAAGGTCAGATCTTTTTGTATTACACTGCCTGTTTTGTAGTCAATGATCCTGACCGCTTCGGAACCGGTAATCTTGTCGGAGCGGTCAATTTTTCCTGTAAACAAAATGTCTGTTCCTTCTATGCTCAGCGGATAGGTAAGTTTTTCTTCAGTAACTATCAGTTGTCTTTTCTGCTTATCTAATTCTTTGATTTCCCCCCGGATAAAATCGTGAATATACTTTGAGGCCACTTTCACAATCAGCAGATTCTTGCCGGAAGTGATGTCGCCGCCGGAATATTCTTTTTCAAATCCTTTTATTACCAAGCCATCTATGTCCTTGAGCCGGTTTTTCAAGTATCCGGTGTCAATGGATTTTCCTTTATAATTTTCATAAATTTCCTGAAGCACATCATGAACAACCGTGCCGAAAATATTGGATTCAATGGATTCGTCAATGCTGTCAGGAACTTTTAATGCCAGGACATACTTAAAGTAATACTTCAACGGACAACTGATGTAAGCCGAGAGGGCAGTGGGGGATATGCCCTCTTTCATTTTCCGGCGGATGCGTTCCTGAATTTCACCGGTTTTGGGAATAATGATCACGTTTTCGCTTTCAGAAGTGCTGAAGGGGACACTTAATGTTTTGTTGGTTATGGTGAGTTTGTCGTTATAGGAAGAAAGTTCCTTTTCAATTTGAAGGATAAACCTGCTTTTTTCTCCTCCTCCCAGGTTTCCCGGCTCTGAATTGTAGGTTATAATTATGTTTTTTGTACGCTGGAGTAACCGGTAAAAATGATAGGCAAAAACATCGGTTTTGTCTTTGGGCAATGGCAGGCCGTAAGCCCTGCGGATATCAAAAGGGATAAATGACTCAATGTTGTCTGTTTTCGGCAGGATGCCCTCATTGGCTGATAGCAGGATGATGTTTTCAAAATCCAGGTTCCTCGTTTCGAGCATTCCCATGATCTGTATGCCTTCAAGCGGCTCTCCTTTCAGGTTGATCCCCGATCGCCGCACCAACTGGTTGAAGATATTCTGAAAGGTTTTCAGGGTAAGCAGGTGTTTTTTGTCTTTTAAAAGGATGTCGAGTTTTTTGACCAGGTTTAGTGTGATGGCCATTTGCTCTTTCAGCAGCACATTGTAATTTTCGCCTTCTTCCATAGCCTGTTTGCTGCGCTCCATGAACCTGATGAAACTATGGATGAAAGTGCCGGCAGACTGCCCGGCTTCCAGTATTGTTTTTATCAGCAAAACGCAATTCTCACCGGGTTCGGGAATGGCTTGTATGATCTGGTCAGCATTCAGATAAATGCTGTTTAAACGGTTGAGGTTTTCGATGAACAAACGGGAGTTGTTTTTCAGATAACCGTTGAATGTAAGCTGAAATGCGGGGTTGCTTAAAAGTGAAAGGAGATAATACGCCGAGTATTTCCGGTTACGTTGTTCACCCTGCTGGAGGAGCAATTCAAGCCATTGATTTACAAAACCGGCAAAGGGGCTGTCAGCCAGGGGATAACCCATCGTGACATTGTAACCAACCGGTTTTCCGTTGCTCTTTAATTCGGGAAGTGAATTAAGTAAGGGCAGCAAGAGTCCTTCATCGGCGAGGACAATGGCCGTGTCGGATGATTGTTTCTCTTTTGTTGTTTTCTCCTTTGAAAACCACTCTTCGATTTGCTGTCCGGCAAATTTTGCCTGTCCGGTATTTTTGGGTACACCCAGCAGGGTGATCTTTTTGTCGTGGTCATGGGCTAAATAATTTCCTACCCGGTTTATTTCTTTCACATCCCACTCGCTGACAAGTTCCTGAATGAACCTGCCCGCCTCATGCCTGTTTTTCTGTTTGGGGTCGAAATAATATTCATCCAGGTCCCAGAAAATATCAGTTGGATATTGTTTGTAAATATATCCGAAGATGTTTTTTTCGGCTTTCGACAACGCATTGAATCCCACCAGTACAAACCTTTTCCACGGCCATCCGGCAGAAAGCTGCCCGATGTTTTCAAACAGATAACGGTAAACCATGCCTTTGTATCCGCCCCCTTTCTTGCAGAGGCGTTCATTCAGCCGTTTGTAATAGTCATAAAGCGAGCGGTAAAACGCAAGATATTTTTTTTGCAGGGATGTCAGCTCCCTGCCGTCGGGGTTCCATTCCTCCATGGCTCTGATCTCCGAAAGATGGGTAAACATTTTTTCTGCATCGGCAAGATACAGGTCCACATCGTTGAAATCGGAGAGCATGACCGGCGCCCACGCCAGAAACTCGTCAATGTTCCGGGCATCTTCTCCGGCAATTTCCCGGTGAATGTCGAAAAGTTCGAAATACAATGCTATATTATCCTGTTCGGAAAGCCCGGATGCTTTTTGAAGAAATTCGTCAACGGAATACATCTCCGGAAGCCAGAAGATCCTGCTGGTCAGATTCTTCAAATGGTCTTTTAAAAAAACTTCCGAACGCTTGTTGGGCAGGATAACTGCCGTGTGCAAACTCTCACTGCCAATGTCATTCAATATAAAATCCGCTACATTTTTTAAAAACTTTTCCAAAGCTTTGTTTTGTTTTTCGTTTAATGTAATTGCAGTTGTTTTTCTATTTCGTTGCCTGAAACCGGCGGGCCGTTTAAAAAAATAGTAATATCCAAAAATAGTTAAAAACGGCAACGGGGGAATAATAAAAATTCCGGGTGCCAAATACCGGGACATATTATTAAGAGCTTGTCCATAATGTCAATACATTTTGATTTTCAACCTTTTTTACCCCAACCCTAAAGGTAGAAAATGTTGAAAATCAGTTACCCTTTAGGGTCAGGGTAAAGCAGATTTGAAAC
>CAZMOS010000004.1:52548-61567 GCA_964567945.1 uncultured Lentimicrobiaceae bacterium | reverse complement strand
AGGTTTCACGCTCAAACTCGTCCTTTTAGCACAGCGTAACGAGGATGCTTTATTCCGGCATTTGCACTGCCCCAGCGCCCGCACCCTGCCTGCACGCCGAATCCGTCAAATGACGGAGAAGGCGGACACCCCGCCCCCCGCAACCCGTTGAAAGTTATCGGTTAATGGAAAATGGTTAATGCAAACTGACCCTGAAAACTTCGGGTACCGACTGCCGACTGAAGACTGGAGACTGCCAACTCAATGACTCTCGCACCCCGCACCCGTCTGCGGTTCATTGCCAGTGTAAGAAACCAGTTATTGTCCTTAATCACTAAAATCCTTTTTTCCGCAGTTCAAAGCTCTGACCCAGATATACTCTCCGGACATGTTCGTCCTCGGCCAGTTCCTCAGCCGTACCGGCTTTCAGGATTGAACCTTCGAACATCAGGTAAGCCCTGTCAACAATACTTAATGTTTCGTGTACATTATGATCGGTAATCAGGATACCGATATTTTTATTTTTGAGTTTGGAAACGATGACCTGTATATCTTCGACGGCAATGGGGTCAACGCCGGCAAAAGGTTCGTCAAGCAGAATAAAATACGGATTTACCGATAGCGCCCTGGCGATCTCGGTTCTTCTCCGCTCACCTCCCGAAAGCTGAATACCTTTGCTTTTTCTGATCTGCTGAAGACCGAACTCGTCAAGCAATGATTCCAGTTTTTCACTTTGTTCTTTTTTAGTCATCTTGGTGAACTGCATGACAGCCAGGAGATTATCTTCTACGCTCAGTTGCCTGAAAACCGAGGCTTCCTGTGCCAGGTAGCCGATCCCCAACTGCGCCCGTTTGTACATGGGCATGTCCGTAATTTCTTTGTCATCAAGAAAAACCTTTCCCGAAAAGGGTTTGATCAGTCCGACGATCATATAAAATGTTGTTGTCTTTCCGGCACCGTTGGGGCCGAGCAGCCCGATGATCTCACCCTGGTTAACCGCCACGGAAACATTATTCACCACAGTACGCTGGCGATATTTTTTAACAAGGTTTTGGGTCCAGAGTTTCATAGCTTAATGTATTTGTTCGTTTTTTGCCGTTAAAAGATACCTTCGTGAAGAATATCATGCAGGTGGATTATACCAATATATATATTATCCTTTAAAACGGGAAGTTGGGTAATATTATTTTCGCGCAAAATATTTAAGGCATCCACCACCAGGGCGTTATAATCAATGGACTTGGGATCAACAGTCATGGTGTCTTCGGCTTTTAGTTCCGAGAAGTCGGGATTTTTCTGGATCATCCGTCTGAGGTCACCGTCCGTGATGATGCCCACCAGTTTACCGTTGTCCATCACGGCAGTGGCTCCCAACCGTTTTGATGAGATCTCCAGGATCACGTTGTTCATGTTTTCGTTTTTATCCACCTTTGGGACTTCATTGTTCACGGACAGGTCGCTCACCCGTAAAAACATACGTTTACCCAACGATCCACCGGGGTGGACTTTTGCAAAATCCTGTGCCGTAAAACCACGGAGTTCAAGCAGGCTGATGGCAAGGGCATCGCCCATCACCAGTTGGGCCGTAGTGCTGGAAGTAGGAGCGAGGTTGTTGGGACAAGCCTCTTTGTCAACGGTAACATCCAGAATGAGGTCTGCTTGTTTTGCCAGGTAAGAAGCGGTATTCCCTACAATGGCGATCAGCTTGTTCTTTCTTGCCTTAAGCAGGGGGAGCAGCACTTTGATCTCGGGCGTCTCGCCGCTTTTTGAAAGCATGATCACAATATCGTCTTTGCGGATGATACCCAGATCACCATGAATGGCGTCGGCAGCATGCATAAAAACAGCGGATGTTCCGGTGGAATTCAGGGTAGCGGCGATCTTCTGGGCAATGATCGCACTTTTGCCAATCCCGGTAACAATAACACGACCCGAAGAATGATAGATCATATCAACGGATTCCACAAAATCATCATTTACGGAAGCCAGCAAGTTTTTTATTGCTGAATACTCATTCTCAATGGCTGTTATGGCTGACTTTTTTATTTTATTTTTATGACTCAAAACTTTTTTTATTAAAAGTTGCAGAAAAGAGATTAATTATTATTATATTTGTTTATGCAACATGGAGAAGAGCATAATAGCTCTAATTATCAAATCATATCATGTGTTTTTATAGAAATTTCACTACAAAGATAAATTTTATCTAACTATTATTATGGACAGAAGTAAGGATAAATTTGGTTTGATAGAATTGATGAAATCTTTTTTTGGTTTTTCAAGCTTTAAAGGAAACCAGGAAGCGATAATCCACAATTTGATGGAAGGTCGCGACACTTTTGTTGTAATGCCTACAGGCGGTGGCAAATCGTTGTGTTATCAGTTACCTGCACTGACCAAACCCGGTACTGCTATTGTTGTATCGCCGTTGATCGCTCTGATGAAGAACCAGGTGGATATGATCAGGAATTTTGGCACGCAGGGGGGAATAGCCCATGTTATGAATTCGTCCTTATCCAAATCGGAGATGAATCAGGTCAGGGAAGACCTGTTGGCGCAAAAGACCAAATTGCTTTACATGGCTCCGGAGTCCTTGACAAAGGAAGAAAACATTGAATTTTTACAAAAGATCGATATTTCATTTTATGCCATTGATGAGGCACACTGTATTTCGGAGTGGGGTCACGATTTCAGGCCGGAATACCGGAAACTCAGGCCCATTATCAATGCCATCGGCCAGTATGTGCCCATCATTGCACTGACGGCTACGGCCACACTGAAAGTGCAGGAAGACATCCTGAAGAATCTGGAAATTCCGGATGCCAATGTGTTCAAATCGTCATTTGACCGGGAGAACCTGTATTATGAAGTCAGGCCCAAGACAAAAGATGTCATCAAAGACATTATCAAATACATCAAAACCCAACCCGGAAAATCGGGTATAGTCTATTGTCTTTCACGAAAGAAAGTTGAAGAAATTGCAGAGACCCTGGTGGTCAACGGCATCAAGGCATTGCCTTATCATGCCGGGCTGGATGCCGCTACAAGAAGAAACAATCAGGATATGTTTCTGATGGAAGACGTGGATGTGATCGTGGCTACTATTGCCTTCGGAATGGGGATTGACAAACCGGACATCCGTTATGTCATTCACCATGACATCCCCAAAAGCATTGAAGGCTATTATCAGGAAACCGGCAGGGGAGGGCGTGACGGCGGCGAAGGCAATTGTATTACATTTTACAGCTATGATGATATCCAAAAGCTGGAGAAATTCAATAAGGATAAACCCGTTGCCGAGCGGGAGATAGCCAAAGAACTGCTTTTCGAAACCGTGGCTTACGCAGAGTCCTCGGTATGCCGCCATAAATTACTGTTGCATTATTTCGGAGAAGTATATACGAAAGAAAATTGTGGTGCCTGTGACAACTGCCTCAATCCGAAAGAGAAATTCGAAGGCAAAGACGATATCCGCCTGGTATTGAAAGCCATTGATCTTACCAAACAGCAATTCAAAGCCAATATCATTGCCGATGTGCTGGCAGGTAAAAAAAGCGGGGATGTAAAATCCATAAAGCTTGATAATAGCGAGATGTTTGGCAAGGGGAGTGAAAATGAATCCAAATACTGGAATATGGTTATCCGCCAGGCATTGATCAATAGGCTGATAGAAAAGGAGATTGAAAATTACGGTATCCTGAAACTCACACCGAAAGGTAAAGAATTCATTCAAAAACCTTACAGCATTCTCATTGCCAAAGACCACGATTATGAAAGCGGGGATGATGATTCCATCATCACTTCCAATGGCGGTCAAAAAGGGAGCGGAGCTGATCCCAAGCTTTTTGCTATGCTAAAGGACCTACGAAAGGAGATTTCCCACAAGGAAAGCCTGCCGCCGTTTGTCATTTTCCAGGATCCGTCGCTTGAAGATATGGCTATTCAATACCCGATTAACGAAGAAGAACTCAGGCAAATACAAGGTGTGGGCACCGGCAAAGCGGCAAAATACGGAAAACCTTTCCTGAAACTCATCAAACAATATGTTGAGGAAAATGATATCATGAGGCCTTCGGATGTGATCATCAAGTCGGTCGTCAACAAATCGGGGTTAAAGGTCTATATTATCAAAAGCATTGACAGGAAGCTGCCGCTTACGGATATTGCACACGCAAAAAACCTTTCTTTAAACGAAATGCTTACGGAGATCGAAAGCATCGTGGCTTCGGGCACACGCCTGGACATCAATTACTATATCAACGAGCACGTTGACGAATATCACCAGGAAGATATTTATGATTATTTCTCGGAAGCCGAAACCGATTCCATTGAAGAAGCCCTGGCTGAATTTTCCGAATCGGAATATACGGAAGAAGAGATTAGACTGATGCGAATAAAATACCTGTCCGAAGTTGGCAATTGATCAGATGAGAAAAATACTGTTTTTATTATCCGCGCTTTTTATGCTGGTTTCGTGTTATCATGAAAACAAAGAAAAAGTACAGGAACCCGACCCTTTGTTTTCCCCGGCTGAAATGGCGGAGATATTAACCGATTTTCAAATTGCCGAGTCTGTGGTCGCACGCAACAGGATAGACAGAAAACATACTGAAAAAGCGTATAAAGATTCTGTTTACCGGGTTGTTTTCGAACATTATGGCATTACGAAAGAACAACTTCTCCAAAACATCAATTATTATAATTCGAATCCCAAAAAAATGGAAAAGATTTATGATGTGGTGCTTGCCAATTTAAGCCGGATTCAAACGGAACTGGAAGTGGAGATGAAGAAAGAGGAGAAAGAAAAGGATTCGGAGAAAGAGTGAATGGCTGATCCGGGGAATTATCCCGGTTATTGGTCAATTAGTTAATTTCTGTCTTTTGTTTTTTATCGTTTGTCTTCATTCCGGGCTCCTGGTTTTGTTATGCCATCCCGATGCTCACTTCGTTTGATCGGGATGCTTCACTACGCTCTGCAACTGCTGATTTATTTTGACGCAGATTTTCGCAGATTATTTATGATCTTTTTTTTGATGATTACTTTTTGCCGGCTGAAGATTGGAAATTGCCGACTGAACATTGCCGACTCTCACTTCCCCGGCTTACCTTGTAACGCCGCTTTTTTATACCACGAAAAATTTTCTCCCTCAATACGGTAGCCCAACAGATTCCCGTCATCATCAAAAATCTTTTCCACCTCGGTATCGCTGCCGGTGACCGTGTTGAAAACCATGATGCTGTTGTCGAGGACCCGAAGCATGGGAGGTTCTTTTGTACCTTTCTTTTCTTTCGGGTTTTCAGGAAGCTTATCTTTTAACTTTTTTGTAAAATTCCGGATTATTTTTGCCAGCAATCCATTTCGTTTGGGTTTTTCAGTTTTTGTATCTGCATAAGCAAACAACTCATTTGACATCATATAGTCTGGTTTATAAAACGATGGAGAAACCAGAGGCTGCAATTCGACAGAATTCAAATCATGTGCGGGCAGCCATGTCAAAGTTTGTTGCCTTTGATGCGGTAAAATGGATTCCTGAATTTCAGGAACAGGAGTTTTCACCGCAGACCGGCTGATCAGGACAACCGGAAACTCATGTGAAATGGTGACAGGCAAAGGAACATTTTTCACCTCCATTTCACTGATCACTTCAACATTTTGTTTTTCTATCGGTGTTTCCCGTTTTATCAGTCCGTTTACAACCATGAATATGAGCATCGCCGCTGCCGCTGCGGTCAGCCACCGGTAAACAGTTATTTCACGGCCTTTTTTCAATTGACTTTTTCCGGGAAAGACAACCCTGTTATCTGCTTTCAGAATAAGTTGTCCGTGAAGATCAAATTCCTTTTTTAGGTGTGGATTCTTTCCGATAAAGGATATCACCTCCTGTTTTTGCATCGGTGACAGGTCATTTTCATACCAGCCGGTAAAAAATTTTTCGTAGTTGTTTTCATTTATTTCACCTACCGCGACAATCAGTGTTTTTTTCAAACGGTCTTTTTGTTCAAACCGCAGATCTTCTGGCTGAAGTGAAACAGGCTCAAAACTTTCAAACTCTTCCTTCAGTTCAGGGTTCTCCTCAAAGAAAGCCATCAGTTCATCCACTTGTCCGGAAGTCAGCCTGCCGTCAAGGTAATCAATGATCCATATTTCATAATTGTCTCTGTTGACTTTCATTTTGTTAATTGTTCTACTGTTCTACTGTTCTATTGTTTGATAATATAACCAGATTATAAAACCAGATCAGGGCTTACGATGTATTTTTTCAAAAACAGCCGGGCCCTGTAAATATATACTTTCACCTGTGATTCGGACAGGCCGGTTATTTCGCCGATCTCACGGTAAGAGTACCCTTCATAGTCGCGCAGCAGGACCACCGACCGCTGTATTTCCGGTAACAACTCCACAGCCCGTTCAAGTACTTCTTTTACATCTGAATATTGATCATAAGTCAGCGGCGTTTCATGTTTTTTTTCTTCGAGAGAATTTACTCTATCGTTTTTCCTGAAGTGATCAATCATGGTATGGTAAGCCATGGTAAAAAGATAGGATTTACCCTTTTTAAAATTTATTTCTTTCCTTTTGACCCACAGCCGCATGAACGAATCCTGTACAAGGTCGCGTGCCAACTCACTGTCGCGACAGTTTTTCAGCAAAAAGCGATAAATCCCGTCAGCAAATTCATCCACACAAATATTGTATTCCTTTATGGTCATTCAATGGTAAAGATACTGCTTATGTAATGATTGACGTATGAAAGGGTGGATTTGTTACACGGGTGAGAGAAAAAGATAAAATGAGGGGAATAATGGGATACCGGAATACCGGAATGCTGGAATAATGGAATGCCGGAAGGATTGGAATAGAGTAAGGTTTTTTAATGGATACTGGTTGTCCTGACCTGAAATAGATTTGTAAAAAAGCAGGCAAATTCGTAGTGTTATGAACAAAGACAATGATTGTCCGGAAAACCCGTTAAAACCCTAATCGTTCAGTTTCAGTACAACGAGAAATGCTTTCTGGGGAACTTCCACATTGCCCACTTTACGCATCCGTTTTTTGCCTTTTTTCTGTTTTTCAAGTAGTTTACGTTTCCGGGTGATATCACCGCCGTAACATTTGGCTGTTACGTCTTTCCGGACGGCTTTTACGGTTTCGCGGGCAATGATCTTCGCGCCGATGGCGGCCTGAATGGCAATATCGAACTGCTGGCGCGGGATCAGCTCTTTCAGTTTTATGCACATCTTTCGGCCGAACTCATAGGCATTATCCTGGTGCAACAAAGTTGAAAGCGCATCAACCGATTCGCCGTTCAGCAAAATATCAAGTTTAACAAGTTTTGCCGGGCGATAACCTGAAATATGATAATCAAACGAAGCATAACCCTTTGAAATACTTTTCAGCTTGTCGTAAAAATCGAAAACAATTTCCCCGAGGGGCATGTCAACGGTAAGTTCCACCCGGCTGGTTGTCAGGTAAACCTGGTTTTTAAGTTCTCCCCGTTTATCTAAGCACAGTTTAATGATGGAACCAATGTATTCGCTGCGGGTGATGATCTGGGCCTTAATATAAGGTTCTTCAATGTGGTCAATGTATTTTTGCTCAGGGAGCCCTGACGGATTGTGGACTTCAATGATTTCACCTTTGTTTGTTATTACCCGGTAGGAAACGTTGGGTACTGTGGTGATAACATTCATGTCAAATTCCCTGTCAAGCCTTTCCTGGATGATCTCCATGTGGAGAAGTCCGAGGAAACCGCAACGGAAACCAAATCCGAGCGCAGCGGACGACTCAGGTTCCCAGGTGAGGGAAGCATCGTTCAACTGCAGTTTTTCCATGGAAGCACGCAGCTCTTCATAATCATCCGGGTCAATGGGATAGATGCCCGCAAACACCATGGGTTTTACATCTTCAAATCCTTCGATGGCTGCATTACAAGGGTTACTAACATGGGTTATCGTGTCACCCACTTTAACTTCCCTGGCCGTTTTGATCCCTGATATAATGTATCCAACATCTCCGGTGGAGAGTTTTTCACGGGGTTCCTGTTTAAGCCGAAGTACTCCGATTTCGTTGACCTCATATTCTTTCCCGGTATTGACAAACTTTACCAGGTCTCCTTTTTTGATCTCACCGTTAAATATTCTGAAATAAACAATGATGCCGCGAAACGAATTAAATACCGAATCAAATATCAGAGCCTGTAAAGGGGCTTGGGGATCACCTTTGGGATCGGGGACATTTTTGATAATGGATTCAAGAATTTTATCTACACCGTAGCCTGTTTTACCGCTGGCTTCTATAATGTCTTCGTAATCACAACCCAGCATATCCACAATCTGGTCTTTCACTTCCTCGGGCATGGCATTATCCAGGTCCATTTTGTTTAAAACCGGAATGATTTCCAGGTCGTGCTCTATGGCAAGGTATAGGTTTGAAATAGTTTGTGCCTGAATGCCCTGGGTGGCATCAACGACCAGCAGAGCGCCTTCGCAGGCAGCAATGGAGCGCGAAACTTCATAGCTGAAATCCACATGTCCGGGGGTATCAATGAGATTCAGAACATACTCCGTGCCTTCATGTTTATAATCCATCTGGATTGCATGGCTTTTGATGGTGATCCCCTTTTCGCGTTCCAGGTCCATATCGTCCAGTACCTGTTCTTTCAGGTCTCTGTCGGTAACGGTATCGGTAAATTCCAGGAGCCGGTCGGCTAAAGTGCTTTTACCGTGATCAATATGGGCAATTATGCAGAAGTTGCGGATATTCTTCATGGCCTGCAAAAGTACGATTTATTTCGGATTGGGAAGGGGGGAAATGGTGAATGATGAGGGATGAGGGATGAGGGATGAGGGATGAGTGAATTTTCATCAAAAGATTTTTTTTTCATCGGATTGAACAGGTTAAATCCCGAAGTCTCGGGATTTTCCGCGGGCGCAAAACTTTTGTCTCGTATGAAGACAGAATAAAAGTCGTGAACCTGTGAAACACAGCATTAACAAGCCACGTTTAGTTCTGATCTCGCCTCAGGCGAGAGTGAGAATC
>CAZMOS010000004.1:0-52448 GCA_964567945.1 uncultured Lentimicrobiaceae bacterium | reverse complement strand
CAGCATTAACAAGCCACGTTTAGTTCTGATCTCGCCTCAGGCGAGAGTGAGAATCCTGAAGCTATGAAACACGAGACTTTTGTATTCCCATTTGTTGGTCAGGACTCTTTCAGAATGGCTTACTTCCCGCCTGTCCACCCACGCCATTCTATCAGAGCTAAACGTATTAAGGGGTTAGCAGTTTCAGTTGATTTGTGAATCCCGCGTGCGGGATCGAATATTGAATATTGTAGTTCCAATAACCAACAACCATCACCCATCACCTCTTCCTCGTCTGATGTATCAGTTCATTCAACTTTTCAGTGGCTGCGGCCCAGTCGTAATTGGTTTTGACAAACTTATGGCCGTTTTCGGCGATTTCACCATAAAACAAATCATCGTTAAGTAAGCGAAGAATACGACTGGCCAGTTCTTCAGCCGTTTTTCCCAGCAATATTTCCTTTCCTTCTTTGGCCTGAAGGGCATCATTGGCCAGCGGGGTGGTTACGGAAGGGATCCTCATGGACATGGCTTCCAGTAATTTGTTTTGAAGGCCAGTACCGATACGCATGGGTGCAATGAATATTTTTGCCGAGGCATAGGCATCACGAATGTCATCCAGCCATCCCGTTACAACGATTTTATTGGATTGCAGCGCTTTAACTTTCCGGTCGGGTGTAGCACCGGCAAGCAGTAATCTCGTGTCGGGCCTGGTCTTCCAAACTTCCGGCATGATTTCATGCGCCAGGAATTCCGCTGCATCCACGTTTGGCGGATAGCCCATATTGCCTGTAAATACCAGGTCGTAAGTTTTTTCTCCCTCCCTGGGTTTGAAAAACAGATGATCTACACCGTTGGGGATGATGACGATCTCATCCCTTTTTTTATGCGGGATCAGGTCACGGTCTGGTTTCGAAATGATGGTTTTATGGTCAAAATAAGCGAATATATTGTTTTCATATTCTTTCAGCCGCAGGTATTCGATTTTCAGGATTTGTTTCAAGGGAAAGGACGATCTTTCCATTCTTCGTTTTGCTCCATAAGAAAAAACATCCTGGTAATCCAGGGTTTTGGGAAGAGGAATGTTTTTGATGTATTCGGCCGTACGTACCAGTTGACAGTACAGGTGGTCGGGGTTGTAATACTTTATCAGGTTTTTAATTCTTCTGGCTGCTTTGCGATTGTAAAAATAACCGGTTTGCAATGGCCGTTTGCCAAAAAAAGCGAGTAGGGTGTTCCATATTTTTCCCGGCAAGGGAATATCAATAAAATTAACGGAACGACAATAAGGTTGCAATGAGCTGAACGCTTTTTGTTTGTCCAGTTTCTTCACCGGATTCAGGGCGCAAAGAATGATCTCATTGGTTTTGGAGAGCTCTTTGATCTGGTTGAATGCCCTGAGTTTATCTCCTTTTTCAAGGGGGTAAGGTACACGGGGAAGTAATATAAAAATCCTCATTTAACCGTTATTGAATTTGAAGGGCAAAAATCACAAAATCTCCCGATAAAAGGCAAGCAATTGCCGGATAATTTTTTCGATATCGTGATCCTGTCTGACAAGTTCACGTGCCTTGCGTCCCATTTCTTCTGCTTTTTCGGGATTGTTATAAAGGAATTCAATGGCTTTGGCAAATTCTTCCGGCGTATCGGCGATCATGATGTTTTTGTTGTCCGTATAATTGATACCCTCCGCCCCGATGGATGTGGAAACCACGGCTTTTGCCCAGGACATGCTTTCAATGATCTTAACACGGATACCGCTTCCCGAAAGCAGGGGAGCAATGGAGATAGTTTTGGGCCTGATAAATTCTCCGGCATCGGGCACTTCACCTTCAACAATTACATTTTCGAGGTCAAGTTGAGATAACCATCCGGGCATCATTCTGCCAGCCAGATAGAGTTTTATTTCGGGCAATTGTTTATGAACCAAAGGCCATACTTTATCCAAAAACCAGCGTATTCCTTCTTCATTTGGCATCCAGTTCATGGCCCCGATATGAAAAAGGGCATTTTCCGCTTTCTGTGGTTCCTTTTCGTCGGTTTCGTCAATATGAATTCCGAATGATACGGGATGAACAGACGTCCGGGTAAGCGATGAAAAAAATTCAGCGTCTTTTCTGGTTATGGGAACAACGCCATCGTAATGATCCAATATATGATATTCGTAGTTTTTTAAAGTCTTTGCCAGATGATTGAGATACAGTTTCCTTAACGGATTTTTCCCGGTTTCCGCCAGGCGCATCCAGATCAGGTGTTCAATGTTATGTGCCCGGAGGATGACCCTGGCGTTGGAATATTTCCGGATGGTTTCGATATAAGGTGACATATACAGCAATTCGATCTGAATGATATCGAAATCCGTATTTTTTAAAACACTGATCAGTTTTTGTTCAAATTCTTTTGATTTAAAACGTTCGACGTGGTATGAACGGGTAGTGAATAAATTCAAAAGAGCGGGAAGCGGTTTTACTGACAGGTCAACATAAGAGAGTTCAATGCCGGTTTTCCGGCGATAGTCTTCGGGGATTGTTTCCGGGTTGACCGAATATTTGTTCGTGTTCAGCGCCAGCACTTTCACCTGTTGTCCCGCACGGATAAGGCCTTCGATCAGATTATTCATAGCCATGGGACCGCCTTCGAGAGCGGGCCAGGGTGACTTGTTGCAGATCACCAGGATATTCAAACTATTTTTCTTGTTTGGTTTGATCTTTTCTCGGTTTTTTTTTCAGGTGTTTGACAATAGCAAATTTATCAAAGAATTTTTTCCAGCTTTCGTAATCAAGCAAAGGCGCATCGGTGGTGGCTTTATAAGTGAGGAAAAAGCCTAGCGGGAGAATAACGACGGTGGACATCCACATACCCAGCAGGATATTCCATTCTCCGGTCTTGGCGGCTTTTTCTCCTGAAATTGAAATGATATAATACAACACAAAAAACAACACGGAAACCACCACCGGAAAGCCCAGCCCACCCTTGCGTATAATAGCTCCCAACGGGGCGCCGATAAAGAAAAATATAAGACAGGCCACGGACAGTGTAAACTTCTGATGCCAGACCACCTCATACCTGATGATCCTCTCTTCTCTTCCACTAAATTCACTTTTGTAAAAGATGATATTGTCCCGGGTATTCCTTGCCTGTCTTTTTGCCGTTTCAATTATTTGGGCCTGCATATCATGATCAAAATTATTAAGCAGGGGCCAGGTAAAGTAATAGGGTGCAATTGTGTCAATTACAGTCGTATCCGGAACCGTTTTTTGCTTCGCTTTTTCAGTTAACGTATCAGTTTTTACAAGTAGAGGATACTGCGTTAAAAATTTCTTTTTGAAGTAGTTTAATCTCTTTTCACGAAGCATGCTTAACGAATCAATGGAATGATTCAATTGTTTGATATTCTGCATGGAATAATGTGATTTGAATAAGTCTTCATTGGTGTGGCTTAACTGAAACTGGGCCAGGTCAAAAGTACGGATAAACTTTTGGAAGTGAAGAATCTCAAAAGGCCGTGTAACCCGGTAATTTCTTTGATCGGTAATTTCGGAATACCGGCTTCCGTCGAACAGGGTAAAGATAACCTTGGTTTGATCGGGTGAAAGTTCAACGATACCTTTTTTTGCCGTGATAACCTTTGTATTGCCCTGCCGGGCCGAATGATCATAAATTTTTACGTTGTAAATGGTTTTGTTGTCTTTGTCTTTTTTGCCGATGTAGATCACGAAATTATCAAGGCCGTAATTAAAAATTCCTTCATTCAGGTTAAATGCCAGTTTTTTTTGCCTGACATCGTATAGCAATGACCCGAACTTTAAATTGGCCACAGGCAAAATATAATTGGAAAACATAAATGCGCCGATAGAAAGAAATACCGATAAAAAGATCAGGGGTTTCATAGCTTTACGAAGGGAGATACCCGCTGATTTTATGGCTACCAGTTCGTAATTTTCTCCCATATTCCCGAATGTCATTAAAGAAGAAAGCAGGATAGCCAATGGCAGGGCAAGGGGTACGAAAGTAGAAGATGCATAAAACATCAACCGTGCAATGATGTGCCACTCGAGGCCTTTCCCGACAAGGTCATCGAGGTATTTCCATAGAAACTGCATCAGCAGCACGAAAAGTGCAACAAAAAATGTAAATACAAAAGGCCCCAGGAAGGACCTTAACATGTATTTGTAAAGTTTTTTCAATATATGCCGGGTTATATTCTATGCAAAGATATTGAAACAGTATTAATGATAACGTCAAACAAGTGATATTGGTATAAGAGTTTTTTGGCATTCCTGTTTGAAAGGTAAGATAAAAATCAAAGTACCGGATGACAATTGTAATACTATTAATCTATCCTCATTATTGCAGTTATTACAGTGTTGATAAATAAAAAAACCAAACAATGTAGATTTTTTATCAGAATTATGTATTTTTACTTGTTCATAAGGATTATTCAACCAATTGTTTAATTAAATCTTACCACCATGAAAAAAATTTTACTTTTTGTTTTGGCAACAGGAGTGGCTTATGGTACCTATGCTCAAAAAGTGTACAAGTCTGTGAGCACTCATTTGCCAAAGAATGAGGTGCTTATGGAGCCTCCGGCCAGTGCCGTTTCTCCGGTAGTTGGCCAGGAAACAGATGATAGTTTCACGACAACCCAAAATGGGAGGGATGCCACCTTCACTAAAATCGGAAGCGCCGGCAACGCTTATGGTTTTTATAGCAACCCGAGGACTTATATCTGGGCCGATCCAACCATCAATAGTATTGTATTTACACACAGAATGCTCGGCGGTACCGAGCTTCAGGGTAACAGCCGGATTGCCTATGATGTTTCAACGGATGGGGGAACTACATGGACAACTGACGTTCAGGTTTATACGCCGTTGGGAGAAGGTACACCTTATCCCCAGGCTGCGGGGAGGTATCCGCAGGGGGGAATTATTAACCCAGAGGGCAATACCGATCCGGCAAATGCTTTTTATACTTATTTCATTTGTACACTTGACAATTCAAATGGAATATGGGGAGGTTACGGTTATGGTGTAAATCCCCTTACGGAAACGGATCCTGCCAATCCAACCCAGACTAACCTTACATCAGGAGATGGTTACTTCAGGTTAATTCCTGATGCTTTCCATATTACTCCGCAAGCAGTAGCATGGTATACTGACCCCAGTTTAGAGTATGATGGCACAAATTATAATTATACTGGTGACCTGATCCTTGGTCGTGGTGAAATCCAGGATGGAGATGTTGTATATACGGAAGACCTGTTACCATTTATGGATGTCACAGATGGAATTAACGATATGAAGATCGCCTTTTCCGATGACGGCCAGACCGGTTATATTCTTGTGATGACCGATGCTGCCAGCGATCCTGTTCCTTACACAAACTATCATCCTGTTTTATTAAAAACCGAAGATGGCGGAGAAAGCTGGAGCGATCCCATTCAGGTTCAGCTTGGCGGTGAGGATGGCCTGGAAACCCTGAAAAGTTATTTCCCGGATTCAGCACTTATGAATGCCGGCTATCCGGAAGGTGTTAACAGGGATGAAGTATATTATAACATGGGATATCAGGCTGATCTGGTAGTTGATGAAAACGGAAATCCTTATATTACCGGTATCATTGCAATCGGCACCGAGGAAGGCTGGTTTCCTTATGAAAACATGATGGCCACATGGAATGTGTTTTCAACTGATGGTGGCACAACATGGAATGCCGACGCTTTGTATGATAACAGGTATTTAACCGGCGATATCGGTGCGATTACTCAGTATAACCGCCCTTATGTTTCAAGAACTTATGACGGACATTATTTGTTCTTTTCCTGGCTGGATTCGGAGCTGGATGTTGCAGAACAAAATGACAGGCCGAACATTTATGTTATCGGATATGATGTGGAAGATATGACTTATTATTATGGCGGCGTTCAGAATGTAACCCTGTTCACACAGGCATGGAATAAAGCATTTTTCGGAAGTCAGTCTTATTACGTATTTGCTGAACAAAACGGCGACATGTGGGATTGCGAAATCCCGTTTGTTTACGAAGAGTTCACTGTTCCCGGTGACGATACACAGGAATGTGATTTCTGGTATATTGGAGGATTTACACTTGACATGCCTGTTAGTACGGATGAAATTCAAGCAGATGTTAACAGTGTCGCTGTTTCCCAAAACCAACCCAACCCGGCCACCGGCATTACCCATATCCTTGTTACCGGGCAGACAGACCAGCCCATCCGGTTGACCATAAGCAACATGCTGGGACAGGTCGTTTACACCGCCCAGCAGAAGAGTGGTGCTTTGGTACATAACTTTTCAGTGAATGTTTCCGGTTTCGATGCAGGTATCTATCTTTATACCGTAAAAGTCGGCAACCAGATCACAACCAAAAAGATGATGGTTAAATAATAATCCATTATCATTTTTATGAAAAACATCCCCCGGTTCATTTCCGGGGGATGTTTTTTTATGTTGTGCAGGATAATAATATGGGAGAGCGTAAGTCTTTTAAAGGTTTTTAAGAATAAAAAAAACATTGGCGTTAAACTTCTGCAAGAATTATATATATTTGCTTTTTTATAAAGAAATATCAATGAATTGTTTAATTAAATTATTTATTACCATGAAAAAAATCTTACTTTTAGTTTTGGCATTAGGAGTTGCTTATGGTGCCACAGCCCAAAAAGCATATAAAGCTGTAAGCACTCATTTACCAAAGAATGAGGTTCTTATGGAACCTCCGGCTAGTTCGGTTTCACCTGTGGTTGGCCAGGAAACGGATGATAGTTTCACGACAACTTTAAATGGAAGGGATGCCACCTTTATTAAAATCGGAAGCGCCGGAAATGCTTATGGTTTTTATGGCGACCCGAGGACTTATGTCTGGGCTGACCCGACGATCAACAGTGTGGTTTATACACACAGGATGCTTGGGGGAACAGAGTTACAGGGTAACAGCCGTATTTCCTATGATGTTTCCACAGACGGCGGAACTACCTGGGCAACCAATGTTCAGGTCTATACACCATTGGGCGAAGGCACGCCTTATCCGCAGGCAGCAGGCAGGTATCCGCAGGGAGCAATTATTAACCCCGAAGACAACACTGATCCTGCAAATGCATTTTATACATATTTTATTGCCACGCTTGACAATACGAATGGATCATGGGGTGGATATGGATATGGAGTTAATCCGCTAACCGAAAC
The DNA here is from genome assembly GCA_964567945.1 of uncultured Lentimicrobiaceae bacterium. Taxonomy (GTDB): domain Bacteria; phylum Bacteroidota; class Bacteroidia; order Bacteroidales; family F082; genus JAADID01. The sequence goes on along the minus strand of CAZMOS010000004.1, from coordinate 45,258 downwards.
CGATCCGCCAAATCCGACACAGACGAACGTGACTACAGAAAATGGGTACTACAGATTGATCCCGGATGCTTTCCACATTACTCCACAGGCTGTAGCATGGTATGCTGACGGAAATTATGAGTATGATGGTGCAAATTACAATTATACAGGTGATATAATTCTCGGTCAGGGTGAATTGCAAGAGGGAGATGTTGTATATACGGAAGAATTACTGCCGTTTATGGATGCCACGGATGGTATTAACGACATGAAAATCGCATTTGCCGACGACGGACAAACAGGTTATATCCTTGTAATGACCGATGCTGCCAGTGATCCGGTACCTTACACGGCTTATCATCCTGTTTTATTAAAAACCGAAGATGGAGGAGAAAGCTGGAGCGATCCTATTCAGGTTCAACTGGGTGGCGCTGACGGTCTCCAGTCACTTGTAAATTATTTCCCGGATTCAGCTATTCTTAATGCCGGTTATCCCCAGGGATTTGACAGGAATGAAGTTTATTACAATATGGGTTTTCATGCAGATTTGGTAGTTGATGAGAACGGAAATCCTTTTATTACCGGTATTATTGCCCTTGGTGATCCTGCAAATGAAGGATGGTTTCCTTTTGAAAACATGATGGCTACATGGAATGTTTACTCAACTGATGGTGGTTCAACATGGAACGCCGACGCTTTGTATGATAACAGGTATTTTTCGGGTGATATCGGTGCAATTGCACAATACAACCGTCCTTATATTTCCAGAACTTATGACGGGCATTATTTGTTCTTCTCATGGCTGGATTCGGAATTGGATGTTGCAGAACAAAACGACAGGCCGAATATTTATGTAATCGGATATGATGTGGAAGATCAGGTTTATTCAGGAGATGTTATTAACGTAACATTATTTACACAAGCCTGGAATAAAGCCTTCTTTGGAAGTCAGTCCTATTATGTATTTGCTGAGCCGGGTGATAATGTCTGGACATGTGAAATTCCTTTTGTCTATGAAGAGTTCACTGTTCCGGGTGATGACACATCACCGTGTGATTTCTGGTATATTGACGGATTTACAATTGACATGCCTGTTGGTACGGATGAAATTCAAGCAGATGTTAACAGTGTCGCTGTTTCCCAAAACCAACCCAACCCGGCCACAGACATTACAAACATCCTTGTTACCGGACAGACTGACCAACCCATCCGGTTGACCATAAGCAACATGCTGGGACAGGTCGTTTATACCGCTCAGCAGAAGAGTGGCGCTCTGGTTCACAACTTCACAGTGAATGTTTCCGGTTTTGATGCAGGTATCTATCTTTATACCGTAAAAGTCGGTAACCAGACCACTACCAAAAAGATGATGGTTAAATAAACCGTTCAAAATATTTTTTCAAAAGGCTGCTTCCGTTGGAGGCGGCCTTTTTTTTGAATTTATATGCCGTTCCTACGGAACTGTGTTGCTCATCGTTGGATTCCAGGGTCTTACGACCCTGGCTATAACATGTCGTTCCCACGGAACTAAATTTCAATTCTTTTAATCCCAGGGTCTTACGACATCTGGCAACAATGTTTCCTGCCGCCGGCAGTATAAATAATCCATAGCTTGACTTTCCGTACCGACGACTTCAGTCGCCGGTACGGAAAATTTCAAGAAGTATCAAAAGCACAATCAAACAGAGAAAACCAATTCCGTAGGAACGAAATGAATTAAGGGTGTCAGGCGTTTTGATTTTTTAGAACTCACTCATTCTTCAAATAATTGTTGTCATCGCAACCGGATACCTGAATATACTACCTTTGCACAGTTTTTATTTCCCGGTTTCTACCGGAGAACATTTGAATAAGAAATAATTTTCCGGCATTGGACAAAGTATTGACAAAGGCATTCTTTTATAAGTTCCTGAAATTCGGGGCGGTCGGGTTTACAGGTGTTTTTGTGGATTACAGCATTACCTATTTTACGAAAGAAGTTTTAAAGATACCCAAATATTTTGCCAATGCCCTGGGGTTTTCAACCGCTGCAACCACAAACTATTACCTGAACCGGATATGGACTTTTAAAAGCCACAATCCGGAAGTTTTGATGGAGTTTTCGGAATTTTTTATCATTTCGCTTGTCGGCCTGGGGATCAATACGCTGGTTTTGTGGTTGCTGGTGAGCCGGTTCAAAATGAACTTTTATGTGGCCAAGCTGTTTGCTATTGCCGTAGTGACGATTTGGAATTTTCTGGCCAATGCGTTTATTACCTTTAACCCCGACCGGAGTTTTTTTATTTATTGAACGGGGTACGGGGGACAACCTTTCAAGTCGAAGTTAGCCAGGTGCAGAAGGGCCTTGAAAGGTTGAAGAATAAGGAATATCGAAGATTAAAACTTTATCTTGTCCTCGTTTAACTCAGTCACTGACCATTCCGGTGGTGTTTCTGACCTTTTAGGTCGAACCCGGCTCGCGCGGCAGGGACATGAAAGGTCGAAGTAAAGCAGGGGTTTCTTTTTCCAGTATCTTTCAGGTACTTCCACCCGCGGGCTTTCGCTTTCGACCTTAAAGGAGGTGATACACCCTTTTACCTCCTGATCGTCTGATCTCTGTCGGGGCCTACCGAAATGATCTTTATTGGAACGTTAAGTTGGTCTTCAATAAAAGAAACATAGTCTATCAATTCTTCGGGAAGATTTTCATATTTTCCTTCGGGAGAAAGTTCCGTTTTCCATCCTTTTAAGGTTTTATAGACAGGTTGAATATTTACACCAGCTTCATCATAGGGAATTTCTTCTGTTATTTCACCATCCACATTATATTTTACTGCTACTTTGATTTCATCAAACGGATTCAATACATCGGCTTTCATCATCATCAGTTCATCTATTCCGTTCAGCATGACGGCATATTTCAGGGCAGGAAGATCAAGCCAGCCACAACGGCGGGGTCTCCCTGTTGTTGATCCGTACTCGTTACCGATATCCCGAAGCTTTTGTCCCGTATCATCAAAAAGTTCAGTCGGGAAAGGGCCACTGCCCACACGGGTACAGTATGCTTTGAATATCCCGTAAACTTTTCCCACCCTTGACGGGGTAATTCCCAGGCCGGTACACATACCTGCTGTAATGGTATTGGAGGATGTTACAAAGGGGTAGGAACCGAAATCAATGTCAAGCATGGTTCCCTGGGCGCCTTCGGCAAGGACTTTCATATTTTGATCAAGCGCTTTGTTCAGGAAATACTCGCTGTTGATCTTTTTTAATTTTTTGACGGTTTCCAGCGCTTCGAACCATACTTTTTCATAATCGTTAAAAGGCATACCGTCAATAAGTACGGATTCAAAGTCTTGCTGGTATATCCTGACTATTTTAAGATGCCGTTCGCGTGAAGCATTGTAAAGCTCTTCAAAATTTGTTTTTTCCAGATCGCCGATACGCAACCCGTTGCGACTGATCTTGTCAGTATAGGTCGGGCCGATGCCTTTGAGTGTGGAACCGATCTTTTTGTCTCCTTTGACTTTTTCATAAATGGCATCCAAAAGGCGATGTGTTGGCAGGATGAGGTGTGATTTTCTTGAAACCAGCAGGTTGTCACCTACCTCAATTCCTCCATCGTTCAGTTGTTGGATCTCCTGTTTGATGACATACGGATCAATAATAACACCGTTTCCAATGACATTAATTTTGTCTTTACTAAAAATGCCCGAGGGGATGGTATGGAGGATAAATTTTTTGTTATCGAATTCTATAGTATGCCCCGCATTAGGTCCTCCCTGAAAACGGGCAATGATATTGTATTCCGGAGTAAGGACATCAACTATTTTGCCTTTGCCTTCATCGCCCCACTGAAGCCCAAGTAATACATCCGCTTTTATCACTTTTATAACATTATAAAACCCCGAACCTTCGGGGTTGGATTAATACACAAATTTAGGAAAAATGTCGCGGGATACCGACAATATTTATTAATTTTTACTCACCACTTCTTTTTTTTCTGAATCTTTTCTGTCGGCATCTTTGTGTTTTTTGCATTTACCGTAGAAAGTTAGTGAATGATACGTTACTTCAACTCCCAGTAATTTTTCAACCGATTTTTTGATTTCTTCCACACGCGGGTCACAAAACTCGAGGACTGCCCCGTCTTCGGTACACACAAAATGATCGTGTTGCTTGAATTTGAACGAACGTTCAAATTGTGCGCAACTGTTTCCGAACTGGTGTTTTGTAACCAGATTACAATCAAGAAGTAATTCGATCGTGTTGTAGAGGGTGGCCCGGCTGACCCGGTACTTGTTGTTTTTCATCCTGATATACAGGGTCTCAATATCGAAATGACCCTCAGTGGCGTATATTTCCCTGAGAATTGTATATCTTTCCGGTGTTTTCCGGTGTCCTCTTGATTCCAGATAATCGGTAAATATTTTTTTTACCGATTCAAAAGTGTCTTTTTTATTATTTGATTTCATACCCTCCCGTTTGGGAGGTAAAAATACGATAAATTATTTTTATATGGTTTAAATAGAAATAAAAAAATAACAATTATTTATTTCCAGAGTCTCAAATCAATGTATAAATTTGTTTTGGCTATTGGGGTCCTCATTTAAAAACAAGCAATGTTCGGTAAAAATAAAAAACTCTCAAGCTATAAATTCAAAAGCCTTCGCCCGTATTCCTGGAGCAAAGTGGTAAGTAATGTCAAAAAGTTCAGAAAGTTGTATGACCGGTGGGAGATCAATTACTTGAGTGTTGAACTCGCGTTCTATAATAAATTATTTGACGAAGAAGACTGGCAGGCTGATATTTGCCTGAAAGCATATACTGTTAACAACGGCAAAAAAACCGTTGAGCATTGCGTTGAAAACAGAACCATTGAAGTAAAATCCGACCAGAACATTGTTACGGTAGATTATGGCTGGGGAAATGAAGAATATGGAAAATACTGGCAAAAAGGTCATTACCTCTGGGAAGCTTATATTGAAGACGAGTTGGCTGGAACGGCAGATTTTTATATTGAAGACCACGGCCGGGTTTCGGAAAAAAACAATCCTTATTTTGAAGTTTTAACCCTCCGGACCTATGAGGCACCTTCCGGAGACATGGATATTGACAAGCGGGTTTATTACAGGAAATTTGACAAGAACAAAACCCGTTATATCATGGGGGAACTCCGGTTTTTAAATAAATTACCGGAGGAATGGTTGAGCGAATTCTTTTTTAATATTTATGATGACACCGGACAATTGATCGGTTCAAGTGATGTGATGACCCTGATAACTCCGGAAAAAAGTGCCGGAGAAACTTTCACTGTCAGCGCCGGGTGGGGAGCCCCTGAACCGGGTTCATGGATTGAGGATAATTACACAATGGAGGTGGTCTTTATGGATATGGTCGTGGCCATTATTCCGTTTTCCATTGGTGACGAGTTTGCCGAAAGGATCAGTGATTATGAAGCGTTGATCAATGAAGAAATTAAGGATCAGTATAATCCCAATCTTCATGGTGTTAACAGAGATAGTAGTGATCAAAAACCGGAAGAAAGTGAAACAAGCGAGGGGAACGGGCCGGAACCGGATAACGCAGAAAAAGAAGAAAAGAAGGATGAAATCATTGTTGACGACAGGCCCCTTGAAGATATCATGCTTGATCTGGACAAACTGATCGGCCTGGAAAAAGTCAAAGAAAAGATACGGGAATATGTTGATTATCTCAATTATTTACAGATACGTGAAGAACGGGGTTTCGATGAGGATGAGGAAATCTCCCTTCATGCGGTGTTTACAGGGAATCCCGGAACGGGAAAAACAACGGTGGTCAAACTGTTGGGCAGGATATACCATGCACTGGGTTTGCTTTCAAAAGGGCATGTTCATACAGTGGAGGCCAGCGACCTGATATCCGGTTTTGTAAGGCAAACGGGAAAAGACACAAAGGCTGCTATTGAAAAAGCACGCGGCGGAATATTATTTATTGATGAGGCCTACATGCTTTTCAAAGAAGGGGGCGGAAACGATTTTGGCCCTGAAGCCATTGCCGCCCTGATCACCGAGATGAGTGATGGTGAAGGAGATATTGCAATTATGGTCGCGGGTTATCCAAAGGAAATGGAGGCCTTTCTAAATTCCAACCCCGGACTGAAATCCCGTTTCAGAAATCATTTTCATTTTAACGATTACACGCCTGACGAACTGGTACAAATTGCAGAATTTGCAGCCGAAGGACGGGATGTTTATTTTTCCGCCGGGGCCAGAAAAAAAATTGAAAAAGTTATTTCTGCCGCTTTCCGGAAACGGGACAGGACTTTTGGAAATGCCCGTTTCGCTCATGCCCTTGTGGATGAAGCAAAAATGAACCTGGGTATCCGCCTGATGAAAAGCGCCAATACCGATTCCCTTACAAAACGGCAATTGTCAGAAATAAAGAAAGAGGACATCGAAGACATCAGCATACTGAAAGATGAGAAAAAATTGCATCTTCCTATTGATCAGGAACTTTTAAAGGAAACACAGGCTGAACTGGATAAACTGACAGGACTTGAAAACATCAAACAGGAAATTACGGAACTGGTCAGGCTGACTAAATATTACAAAGAGATGGGGCGCGACGTCCTGAAAAGCTTTTCCATGCATTGTGTATTTACCGGAAACCCGGGAACAGGAAAGACGACCGTTGCAAGGATCATTGGCAAGTTCTACAAAGCCCTGGGCCTGCTGGAAAGAGGACACCTGATTGATGCCGACGGAAGTGATCTTGTAGCCGGATATGTTGGACAAACGGCCATCAAAACCATGGAATTGATAAAAGAAGCACAGGGAGGCATACTCTTTATTGATGAAGCTTATTCGCTTACGGAAGGTCAAAGCAATGAATTCGGGAAAAAAGCGGTGGCAACATTGATCAAACAAATGGAAGACAAGCGAAAAGATTTCGGGCTGATCGTTGCAGGTTACCCGGAAAACATGGAAAAATTCCTTGAATCCAATCCCGGCCTTAAATCCCGTTTTGACCGCACTTTTAATTTCAAAGATTTCACCGAAGAAGAACTATACACCATTGCCATGAGTATGTTTGAAGACAGGTCGCTTAAACCTGATAAAGAAGCCGGGGAGCATATCAAAAAATACTTGTCTTCGTTGTATGCCAACAGGGACAAATTTTTCGGCAATGCCCGGTCGGTCAGGAAAATGGTGGAAAAAGCACACCGGAATCAGGAGTTGCGTATGGCCTCAATACCAAAAACCAAAAGAACACCAGCAGCCATGACTACCCTGATCCTGGAGGACGTGAAAGAATTTAAAATCGAAGAAACAAGACGCGGGACCGGCCTGGGGTTTAAGTACGGGAAATGACTGCCAGTAAATTGCTATTGTTGATATTCCAAAGGTAATAGCACAGATCAAATCCATAATTTCGGTTAAAAAGATTACCCATTATTTTGAAATGAAAAAAAAGGGATGGTAATTTATTCGCCATCCCCGGGAGTTAATGCAAAACCTTACTTCTTTTTCTTAAATAAGTAATGATATTCGCTTCCTTCTTTGGTGGCAACGGCATAATTATTAACATAGTCCCATCCGTTCTTATCCATAAAATTTAAAGCATGAATCACGCTGTTGAATTTTATGGCTTTTCCGTCTTCGCCTTTTATTGTTTGTGCTTTCCATGAAAATTTTTGTCCATAATCAACAATCACCAGATATTTCATGCTAAACCCGGCTGCTTTTGCTACCAGCTCACAATAATTAATGTCTAAATCATTGATATTTACATTATCAACTGTAACCTGCGAGAAAGCAGAAAAACCGGTGAGAAAAAACAATGAAATAAAAATAATAACTAACTTTTTCATAAACATATTCATTTAATTAAAATACCTACTCTTTTATAGCTTTTCGGTAACCGCTTCCTACTCTGTTTTTTAAATGGATTTTCGGAAAGTTCCATAAAATTTTAATGGTCAGTTTATCGCCATCGTTAGTCACTGTGGGGAGATAGCCCATTAATTTAATCCGGCATGTATATTCGGTATTGTTAGCAAATTTTATTCTTTCAACAGCTTCAACATGGTTGATTTACTATCTGTGGTGCGTACCTCAACAAAATAAACACCTGCCGTACCTGTTATTTCAACACTTGCCAACTGGGTTGACCCGTAAATTTTGGTCAGGATGATTTGCCCCACCAAATTTCTAACGGTAATATTCACTCCGTCATAGATTTTTCCTAAATCAATATTTATCTTTCCGGATGTGGGATTGGGCCAGGCAATAATAGACGGGCCGAAATCATTTTCGGCAATAGCTGTAATAATGGTTTTATAAATGTAGGCCGAACCGGCATCATTCATGAATTCTTCCCCCAAAGCGTTTTCATCTTCCAGGAAAGCCCCCACCAGGGCAAAATTGTCACTGACGGATACAGCATTTCCAAACCTGTCACCTGCATCCCTGTCGGAGGCCACTAATTTTTGTTTCTGACTCCAGCTTCCGTTGTCAGACCGTCCGAAAATGTATGCTGATCCGGATGCTTCCAGGGTATTTCCTCCCCCGTCATCTTCCGATTCGAACCGTGCGCCCACGATGGCATAATCGCCATTAACGGATACCACTTCACCAAACGCATCACCTTCATCCCTGTCAGAGGCTACTATTTTTTGTGTCTGGTTCCAGTTGCCGCTTCCATCTCTTTCAAAAATGTAGGCCGAACCGGCAGCATTCATTGTATTACCTCCTTCGGCGTCTTCATCTTCCCAGTGAGCCCCTGCAATGGCGTAATTGCCGCTGACAGATACACACGTGCCGAACAAGTCATCGGGTGCCCTGTCGGAAGCCACTATTTTTTGTGCCTGGTTCCAGTTGCCGCTACCGTCTCTTTCAAAGATGTAAGCCGAACCGGCCCTGTCCATGGAGTTTTCGCCTGATGCGTCTTCATCTTCGTTGTCGGCCCCTGCGATGGCATAATCACCACTGACAGATACGGAACCACCAAAGAAATCATAAGCCCTCCTGTCGGAGGACACTATCTTTTGCACCTGCTCCCAACTGCCGTTGTTATTTCTTTCGAACAAGTAGGCTGCCCCGGCATTTGTCATATTGTTCTGACCATCGGCATCCCTGTCTTCATGATATGCCCCGACAATTGCGTAATTACCATCAATGGAAACAGAGTACCCAAATTCAGCAGTAGGAGCCCTGTCGGACGCCACTATTTTTTGTACCTGATTCCATGTGCCGGTTTCATCCCTTTCAAATAAATAGGCCGAACCGGCGCTAACCATCTGATTTTCTCCTGCGACGTCATGGTCTTCATACCTGGCTCCCACAATGGCGAAATCGCCGCTGATGGATACAAACTCGCCAAACCAGTCACCAACATCCCTGTCGGAGGCCACTATCTTTTGTACCTGGTTCCAATTGTCAGCTCCATCATTTTCAAAAATGTAAGCTGATCCCGCCTCATTCATTGTGTTTTCTCCCGATACATCTTCGGATTCATTCCTGGCCCCGACAATGGCATAATTGCCACTGATGGAAACAGAAAAGCCAAAGTAATCGTTTTCAGCCCGGTCGGAAGCAACTGTTTTAATTATCTCATTCCAATTTTGTGCATTTGCCTGGAAATAGAGAAATGCAATAAGGATGGTCAATAGTATCTTAATTTTTTTCATCTTTTTAAACTTTTCATTAACTACCTACTCTTACGATTTTCAGTAATACTCGCCTCATTCTTTTGTTTTAGATGGTTTCATGAGGATACTTTCCATCGGGTTGTCATGAATGACGGGTGGGTGATTCATATATTGACTTATTGCAAATGATTTATGAAATAACCGGCTCAGCGAGTAAAAAATTCTTTTCGTACCACGATTCCGGTTTCCTCGGAATAAGCGCATTGTTCATATAATTCACCAGAAAATTCACAATACCTAAAAGAGGGGTCATAAACGCAAGAAAAAGACCGAGGATAACTATGATTATAAAATATATCACGCCACCTGTTAGCTCGGTCTCGTGATCCCGTTCCTTTCTGCCATCTGAATACACTTTATAATATTTGGTGCCTGAACCTATAAAAAGCCCGCTCAGTACCGACCCGATAATTCCAAATCCAATACTGCCAAATCGTTTTATCCGCTTTTCCAGGACATATAACGGGGTTCTGCTCGATAAAATATAAAACACGATTCCCAATGTTTGAATAATGACAAAACGGCTTATTCCGGTTTGATAAATGAAAATTACCAATAACGCAACCGCAAATCCGATAATCCAATATGAACCTGTAAATACCCGCTTCGAACGGTTCTGATAAACACCGATTAGTTCATTAGTCCTGGCAATAATGTCCGGTTCGGTTGGTACTAAATCGTTGCGAATGTAAGCAAGGCCTTTCCTTGTAAATCTTGCTTGTGAGCCTTTGGTAATGATTACAAGCTCTTCACCTTCTTCTTCGAAATGGGTGAGTTTATTGTTGATTTCCTCCAGGATATTTGCTGCCCGGCTATTTCTTTCGTCTTTGCTCAATGATGATTTTGGCGGAGCTGTATTTCCCTCCTCAATAAGACCAAGACCCTCTTTCATGTTGGTATATATAACCCACGGTAACAGGACAAATACACCAACAATATATCCGGCAGCAATAAAAAATTCAAAAATGTCCCCGAGACTCATTCCTGAATCAGTGACGGTTTCCCCTGCTTCCTGCGCTATTGCGACTGAAACAGAACTGATAAAGAAAACAACCAGCATAACGAATGCAAGTTTAAAATTGTGTGTTGAAGTAAATACTTTTTCCCCCATAACTTTTCATTTTTTAATTAATATGAATGATTATAAATGTTCGGTATGTTCTTCTGTTACTCCATGTATTGTAAATTTCTCCCAGTTTTTCCCAGGCCCCCTCATAAGTATTGGTTTCTTTTTCATTCATTGTTTGAGTTTTATTGGTGTTCCGTTAAATGAATTATTTCACTGTTTAATCAGATTTCCAAATCCGAATGCAATGAGTATTGGCTTCTTACTCAATAATCAGTCTCCTGCCCACCGAACATTTTTCATCCCTGAACGCCACAATGTAAACGCCTTTTGTTAACCCGGAAACATCAATATGCCCGTTTAAAAAGTTTTTCTTCTCCAATATTTTTTGCCCGTTCAAACTATAAATTGAGATGTTTACAATATTGGGCGAACTGATAAAAACACTCGTCTTTGACGGGTTTGGATAAATCATAAATAAATCATCCGAATTGTTTTCGGACATCCCTGTTCCCTCAAATTTGCGAACCACATTGCTAATCCGGACTTCGTCAATAAACCCGTCAACATAAAAGTTAGATGCTGAGAAAAGTTTTCCGATAAGTACATCTTCGGCATTAAGAACAGGTGTTGATGCAGATTCGTCATATTGATATTCCTGCTGTGCGATAACTTTCCTGTTTTCATCACGAATAAACAATTGATGAACATTTTTAGCACCATCCCTGATGTAGGCTATATGATACCACTTTCCTGTTGTCAATGCATTATCTCCGATACCTACATAAACATCATTGTTGTTGTTGTTCGTGAATTGGCCTTTTATGCTGTTCCAATTATTGTGGTACCAGACAAAATAATTGGAACTGTTGGAATTGGATTTTGATACAATGGTGGGGTTTTCGGAACTTCCGGAACCAAAACTGTTAAAATAAAACCAGGCTTCAACCGTCCAGTCACCCGTCAGGTTTAAGTTGGTATTATTAGGGACAGACACATAGGAATTGCCGTCCAGTCTCAAACAATGCCCCAAAGATGACGCGGGGCCGGTTTGGTATGATATATTGTTTCCATGAGATATCCCATCCTCAGATAACGGGGAACTGTTGGACAGGCTGTTTTCAAAATGCAGCAGCAGAATAGTATTGTCGTCAACGGCATAAGGCCCGCAAACACTGTTGGGAGGACCCACCTCAAATGTGCCGTCACTTTCATTAAAAATGCTTGCATTGGATACATCCGTAATCCTGACTTTACACCGGCTGGAAATAATATCAGGAACAGTCCATTCGTAAACACCCTGGCCGGCATCAATATTTGTTGCTATTTGTATCCAGTTACTGCCGTTATCCGAAGTGTATTCAATATCAATAATGCTTACAGGTGTATCGTCCCAGCTAATCACCGCGAAGGAACCGGAAACAAAATAATTTCCGTTACCGGGTGTGAGCAGGGATAATTCATAGCGTGATATTGAAAAGGTTTCATTGCTTTTATCATACACATTTACATCATTTACATCGCTGAGTTTTATTTTGCAATCAGAAGCGTTTGTCACAGGCGTAGTCCAACTATAAGTTCCATCGGAAGCCGGAATACTATTGGAAATTATCTCCCAGTATTGTCCGTCGTTTAGGGTAGATTCAATTTTTATATTTAAAACATTTGTACTGTTCCATTTTATTTCGGTTTCTTCACCGGCAACGATAGTTTCACCATCATTGAGGCTTTCAAGCGAGAGTGCTTTTCCATTTAGTTCGGGCTCCATACCGGTCAGTATTCCCAGGTTATAAGTGTGGTCTGACATGCTGTTCGCATCGTAATAACCATCAAAATCGCCATAGCCGACAACTATATGAAAATCCCCATTCCCGTTATAACCATCAACATGGTACCAATGCCCTGCAATATTGTTGTTCTCGCGCCAATTGCCAAGAACCGCCAGAGTCATTCCCTGTACCAATAAAATCCTTCCATTATCAAGCTCGTCCATTATAATCTTTATCCATTGGGCCTTTGTATAATTTTTCCTTAAAATAGCATTACTCTCCTTGTAGTTAAAGTAATGGCTCATGGCATAAGACATATTTTCCAAATTGGTCCCGCTACTATAAATGTCGTGCATTGAAGTAGCCGCATGATAAAAAAGGGTTGCCACATCCGTATATTCTTCTTCACTACTGTTTTCAGGTAAATAATTCGGCATGTTGTCGTAGTTGTAGGTTGTTTCACCAAAATTTGCCGACCAGGTATTCCCTCCGTTGTCAGTAAAGGTAAGTGCATCATTTCCAACAATCGGGAATTCCCAATATTGCAACATCCTGGCCAGTGCGGAAGGACCACAGGCATTGCCAACATGCCCGTTTATCCCATTTTCATCTTCAGGATAAAAGGCATTGTAAGGCCACTGGTAGTTTTTCCAGAAATTAGGGATTAACGGGTTAACAGATGTTAATGCAGCCGAAACAGTAAACGGGTTTTCACTGATGTTGTTTACGGATGAATTATCAGCATCGAAAACTTTTATCAGGCATTGTTCAGACGGGGTTACAGATACATTCCAGGAAAACGAACCTAATGCTGCCGGCAGATTGGTGGCGATGGAATTCCAACTGCTGCCGTTGTCCGTACTACAGTCTATATTAATATTTGTAATACCATGGCTTACCCAATTAACGGTAGTCGTTTTGTTATTGATGCAAAAATTACCACCATCAGGGCTTATTAAAGCAATATAATCACCGGAATAGGAAACAGATTGATTCGATAAATTAAGTGTTCCCCAGCTTGAAGGGAGTTTGTAATAATTACTATTTCCACTCCAAAGCAACTGCGAAAGAGGGTTATATGGGTCACTGCAATCGTCATCATCGTTTATGGCAATATCAAAACCAATATTCATTCCTGCTGCCGGGGTGATATTAAAATTATCCCAGGGAATGGCAAACTCCATCGAATACCCATTATCGGTTTCTATCCACTGATGCCTGACACCTTCAAATCGTTCCTCGGCTTCCTGAACCCAATAACTTTTCACCGGCTTAACAAATAATCTGTCGTGTTTATCGAATGTGCCCCCCTGACTGTAATTCCCGTCAATATAAATTTCCACGCCATCATCATACCAGCCCTGCCGTCTATTTGTACAGAGGGGTTCATCTGTAACAATTACACCGATGTATAAATAGTTGTCATCCCACAATACGCCAAAGCTGGCGGTATTATCAGAGCCACCCAGATTGATTGAAATTTGATTGGAGATATCCCAAAAGGATTCTTCAGGGTGTCCGTCAATAGCAACCTTTGAGGTTACTTTTTTTACGGTTGTTTGCGAAAAGGGCATCCCGGAAATCAGGAGTCCGATAATCAGAAGGGATAACTTTTTCACTTAATTATAGTTTTTAATTCAATTGAATAGTTGTGTTTTGCTCAGGTTTTCCCGGTTTAAGCTTTTCAGCATTTTAGCTTTTGGAAAAAACGCTTTGGCTAGAAACTGGATGAGGAAAAAATCGGATGAATGCTTTTTCGGGGAATAACCGGTTTTAAAAGATGATACCGCCCGTTAAATTGAATGTTTATCCGGAGCGATTTCAGATAAATTGCTTAAAGATAATAAAAATTCGGGAATAAATACTTCTTTTTTAGAAAGATGGCAATGTTTTTTTAAAAACCCCCTTCGTTTTACAGGTAATTATTTTTTCAGAGGTTACAAAATTATTCATCCTCCCCCAATAATTCTTCAATCACCTTCGCATCAGCTTCTGCTTTTTCCGTTTCGCCAACGGAATTATAAATTTTATGCCGGAGGTAGTAAGCGCTGAAGTAGTGGTTGTCAATTTCGATGGCCCGGTTACAATCGGCCAGAGCAATATCCGTTTTTCCCAAAGCAAAAAGCGCTTCGGCCCTGCCGGTCAGGTAATAAGGATCGTCCGGCTCAAGCTTGCAGGCCGAGTCCAGGTCAATGAGCGCCTGGCGGGCTTTGTTCACTGATAATAACATGGTGCCGCGGCAATAATAGGCTAGGGCAAGCCCGGGGTCCAGTTCAAGGCTTTTATTAAAATCAGCCAACGCTTTATTGTACTGTTTCATCTCACTGTAAGCATCACCTCTGATGGTGTATTTGATCGAATTGTCGGGAAAAAGCTTAAGATAAGCCGTCGTGCGTTTAATGGCCTCGCGGGGATCGTCTTTTTCATCTTTTCTGTCATTAAGAAGCCCGAGAAAATCCTCTGCGGTAACCTCTGAATGATGACCATAAAAATCCGGATGACCACCGGTATAGAAATAATTCTCTAAAAATTCTGTAAAATTTTCCGTAACGACAAACCAACTCGAGGCAGGTGTGTCGTGAAAAGCTGCAAAAACCTTCGATTCTTCTTCCCGAAGTGAATTGTCCACAAAAACCAGCCTTTCAAACCCGGCCATGATACAAAAAGGAATATAGGGATAAAAACCGTCAAAATCATCGTTCAGGTTCCAATCGTCCAGCATCATATCTTCATATTCCAAAATGATCTCCTCAATACTCAGAAACCTGATACTGATCTGTTCGGTTTCACGAAACTCACCGGCCATAATCATATTGTCTGCTTCTTCATCAGCAACAAAACCGCCGTCAAAATTGCGCAGAAATGTTTTGAATGAACCGGGCAGCCGGACGCCGAAAGCTTTCTCGAAAAGTTCGATCTTTTCAGTATGGACAGGATTGCCGAAATATCCTTTCAGCCGGTCTTTGGAAAGCGCATCATACAACTCGTCTATGATCTCTCTGATATTTTTCTTTCTGCCTGATGGTTTGCCCATTTGTCTTTTGGTTATCGGTGTTTTATTTAATCGGGGTGCAACCGCGGGATGTCGTCATCGTAAGCGGATGACCGTTTGATCTTTGGTTTTCTCCGGCGAATTTTCGGTTTATGTTTCGGATTTTCAGTTTTTGTTTTCCGAACCCTTTCAGATTTTATATCCTGTTCCCAGACTTTCAGCTCTTTTTTAAAAGCCGACAAGCCGCTTTGCCATCTCTCCGCCACAAGCCCGTCATCATCATCTTCCTGATATGACCGGCGTCTTTTCCGTGAAAAGAACAGAAAATAAATGACTTTCCAAACCAGGTACACAAGGGTAAAAAAGACGACCAGCCCCAGGACAATGATGGTCAGGTCGGCCATCAGCCAACTCAAAACACTGTAAACGATGATCCTGACGGGAGAATAAATGCCGTGCATTCTGATACTTTCAATCACGATCAATACAAACAAAGCGAAATAAAGCAGCGAGACAATATTCAAATACCAGACAAAACTGCCGGAGGTGAACAGCGCTGTTACTCCGTGCTGTTTTACAAATCCGAAAGTAAAGTAATTGATCACTGCCGAACGGCTTTTCAAAGCGGCAATGGCCAGCAGTACGGAAATAAAAGCCGATGTTTTCAGGGGCCACCAGTTGGTTTTGAAATAATTATCCCTGCCGAGAATGAGATAAAAGAAATATTCGGGAATGAGTCCGATTGAAAAAGGAATGCGATAAAACCGGTTGAATCCGGGATAATCGGAATTGTGTTTTAGCGAGAAATAATTGTCCAGCCGGCCTGCACCTTTTAATCCATATCTGATGGAGACTGCAAGGAGGAAAACAGAGAAGGCGAAAAGGATAATGGATATGAGAAAATTCATCATTTTATCTTTCTCTTAAAGTTCCCACTTTTTTTCCTGCATTATCAACAACATCATAGCTTTTTCCTCCGCTTTCTGATGCAAGCAGAATAATTGCAAATGATAAAAGAAAGCGTTTCATAATAATCCGGTTTTTGGTTTGGCTATTCAATTATTGAGTCCATTTGGAAAGTAAAGATCTTGCCACAAAGACAGAAAGACCCGCCTGCTCCGTCGATTGATGGATACGGCTGGCAGGCACAAAGGTACACCAAGCCCGAATAAATTGTTATCACCAATTTGTGCATCTTGGTGCCTTTGAGACTTGGTGGCTATTTTACCATTTTTGAGTTTTCGGAATGGATTCATTATTTGAGATTTATCACTTTATACATATCAGTTACTGATTTACTATGCACTCTGCAACACCTGGCTCAACAGGGTGATGGTAAAGATGGTCAGCAGGAACCAGCCGATGATGCCTTCGATGATGGAAAGGTACATGGCCAGGCCTTTTTCCGGAAGCATCCCAAACCCGATAACCACAAAGCTGTTCAGACTAAGGATGATGGAGTTGATGAATTTTACAGCGAGAATATAAATCACAAAACTGATGATTTTCATCGCAATTAATATCCCCGAATAAAAAAAACAGATAAAATAATGAACGACAGTTTTCTCATATTGGCAGCAGAATGAGTTTCGCCCACAGCACGTTCATCGGCAATGAAATACTTTGGATTTCCTTTTCACTTCGGGCGATGGTACTGCCTGCGGTCAAAATTGCCAGCAAAAAAATTAAATAATAAGTCAGTTTTTTCATGGTTTTCTTTTTCATTAAGGCAGTTCTCAAATTTAGGAATATTGTAACTCAAAATACAATATATTCGTTATTTTAAATTGTTCTAAACAGACATGACTACTTTTCAGCAAATTGTCTTAAAATGTCCGTATTGTCATCAACCGATGTCTGATTATGAGATGACTTCGTTTATTGTTCGGAGTTCAACAGTATATTCTGATGGTAAATCGGTTACGGAACCCTTCCCGCAAAATGACAAGACCATACGGGTATGCCCCGCATGCAACAGGCCGTTTTGGTCTGAAGATGCCATAATTGACCGGGAACCCGATTATTCGAAAATTGATTCATTTGAAAATGCATTGAATATTTACGATTTGCTTGTTACGACAGGAGAAGACCAGCCGGAAGGCAAGATAAATTATTACAAGAAACTACTGAAAGAAAGTTTTGCCAATAATAATAAAAGGAAATTTTATTTGCGGATCCGTTTGTGGTGGGCCATCAACGACTTGGTCAGATATCCTTTTTCATTAAAAAAAAAAGGGCAAACAAAAGCCAAGTTTCATGTTTTTCGGAAATATATTAAAAACAAACGGGAACAACATGCTTTGTTTAAAAGCTTTAAAGATCTTTTCACTGACAATATTTCACAATTAATATTGCTATCGGATACTGAAAATGAGGAAGGCCTGATCATGCTGGCCGAAATGTTTCGTGAAACGGGTAAGTTTCGGGAAGCGAAACATACAATTGACAAACTTCGGCAAACTAATATTTCCATAAAAAGGAAAATAAAAAAAGCGATTTTATTCAGAAAAAGAAGAGTGTTCAAAATACGAAAAGCACTTCTCTATTCGTCATAAAACATCAGAAAAACACTTATGCATTCGACAAAATAGTATGAAAAAACACTCGCCAATGTCTCTGCCATGTTTTGCCCCTGCTTTAAGCGTCCACACTTAAAGCCCATTGAAAAAGGATTTCAATTATTTATGAGAAATCATCAACTGAACTTATCCTGACGTGAAACTTTGATCACTTCTTTCATTTTTTTGATCTTGTTGATCAGTTGTTTCAACTGTGTGGTATTGTGAATATAGAGTGTCATGTTCAGGTTGATGAGGCCTTCCGTACTTTCGAGGTTAAATGAGCGGATATTTAATTGAAAATCATCGGCGATCAGGCCGGTCACCTGTTTGATAAAACCGATTTTATCCATGGCCGTAATTTTCAGCCCTGCCACAAAAGTTATCCCCTCCTTTTGTTTCCATTTGGCTTTTACGATATTTTTACCATATTGCGACATCAGCCGGATGGCTTCATCGCAGTTGGTTTTGTGAATCTGGATCGGCTCGTCGGGCAGGATCAGGCCGATGACATCATCACCGGGAATGGGATTGCAACATGACGAAACCGAATAATCGAAAGTATTGATCTTTTTTGACTTGTTGTTCGGCTCAATTTCTATGGCCGATTCATCATTTTCAGGTTCGTTTTTATCGGAAGTAATATTTGCTGGCTGACGCGGTTTGACAAACGGTAAGAAAAGATTCCTGCGCATCCAGCCGATTTGCGACTCATTTTGGGAAATTACTTCCTTGATGTCTTTGAGCGTGATCTTTTCTTTGGCAATGAAATAGTAAAGGTCCACGATCCCGCTGAGCTTATAACTTTGGATCAGTTTGTTGATTAGGGGTTTTTTGCCTTCTATCTTCATTTGTTTCAGATAGGCATCAAGTTTTTTCTCACCTTCTTCGCGGTATGTTTTTCTATCTTTTCTAATGGCATTCTTTATTCTGGATTTGGCCCTTGCTGTAACTACATATTTATACCAGTCTTCGTTGGGTTGTCTTATCCGGGAAGTGATGATTTCAACCTGGTCACCCGATTTTACTTTATAATTAATAGGTACAAGCCGGTGGTTTACGTTTGCACCAATACAATGATTTCCCAGGTCGGTATGGATGGCATAGGCAAAGTCAAGCACAGTAGCCCCGGAGGGCAGGTTAATCATTTCCCCACCCGGGGTGAAGACGAAAATTTCTTCGGAAAACAGGTTTTGTTTAAAACTGTTGATAAAAGCAATGGCTTCTTCATCGCTTTCATTCAAAAGCTCCCGGGTTCTGCTTAGCCATTCATCCAGGCCCGAATCCAGTTTGGTTTTTGATTTGTATTTCCAGTAAGCGGCATAACCCTTTAAAGCAATTTCATCCATTCGCCGGCTACGTATGTGCACATCTACCCAGCGTCCGTTCGGCCCCATTACTGTTGTGTGAATGGCTTCATAACCATTGGCTTTGGGTGTACTGATCCAGTCGTGTAGTCTTTCGTTGTTGGGTTTATATAATGTGGTTACAAGTGCGTAAGTCCCCCAGCATTCCAGTTTTTCCTTTTCCGGTTTGGCATCCATGATCACATCAACGCTGTAAGTGTCATTGATCTCTTCAAAAGGCATTTCGTTTTCCTGCATCTTTTTCCAGACCGAATAAGTTGTTTTCTCGTTATACTTTATTTCAAAAGGGGATTTTTGCCTGCTTAATTCTTGCCGTATGGGATCAGTAAACTCTTCAAAATATTCCTTTAATGCAGGCCTTTCGGTATTCATCTTTTCTTTGATATCACGGTATATTTGCGGTTGGGAATATTTGAAAGAAAGGTCTTCCAGCTCGCTTTTGATGGGAAAAAGGCCAAGCCGGTAGGCCAGCGGCGCATAGATAAATAAGGTCTCCGAAGCGATTTTAAGCTGTTTTTCACGCGGCATGATTTCCATGGTTCGCATGTTGTGAAGCCGGTCGGCAAGTTTTATCAGGATTACCCTGACGTCATCCGAAAGGGTGAAAATGATCTTTTTCAGGGTTTCTGCCTGGGCGGTAGTTGTACTGTCGGATATTTCATCAATTTTTGTCAGTCCGTCAATAATGCGTGCCACTTCTTCGCCGAACATGCCCTGTACATCGGCAAGGGTTAAATCAGTGTCTTCAACAGTATCATGCAAAAGAGCCGAAATTATGGATGTTCGTCCCAACCCGATCTCTCCGGCGGCGATGGTAGCAACCTCAAGCGGATGAAAAATAAAAGGTTCCCCCGATTTGCGACGCATATCGCGATGGGCGTCTGCAGCCAGGCGAAATGCCTTGCGTACCATCCACCGGTCAATGGTATCCTTACGCGTATCCCACACCTCAATGAGGCGGCGATAACGCCTTAGAATTTGTAACCGTTCTTCTTCTTCTTTTGCAGTAAGCTTCATTTTCCCCCTTAAAACTTATTGTACAAAATTAATGAAACTATAGGTTGGTTGCGCAATTTCAGCGAATTTAGTCAGTTTATAAAAGATACTTATAACTAAAAGACCATTAGTTTTTAAAATGGGTTGCACATGGAAGTAATATGATAAAAACTTAAAAATTAAGCCACCATGGTTGAATTTCACAGCAATACTCATGCCGGACTTTACCTGATGGATTTTTTGTTTTTAATTTTCATTGGGCTCCCGGTGGCATCGGTTTTGTAATAATTTGTAGTTTTGAAAACCACAGAAAGAAGGGATGAGGAAAGAAATTTTATTAGTTGTTTTTTTGGTATTTCTTGCGAGCCAGGGATTTGCAACACATCAACGTGCAGCCGAGATCACTTATAAACATATTCAGGGACTGACTTATGAGTTTACCATCACGATGTACACGCGGACATCCAGCCCTGCCGACGATACACGTACCTATATGCCCATCAATTGGGGTGACGGAACAGGTGATGAAATAAAAAGGATTATATTCGAACCTGTTCCCGGTGTTTTTGACATTACTTACAATCTTTATAAAGGTGAACACACTTTTCCGGCACCGGGTTCCTATACCATTACAGTAGAGGATCCTAACCGGAACAATGGCGTGATCAATATCCCCAATTCGGTTAACGTGCCCATGTTTGTTGAGACCGAGCTTGTGATCAATCCTTTTCTTGGTTTCAACAATTCGGTACAGTTGCTTAACCCGCCCATTGACCAGGGATGTGTCGGCAAACCCTTTGTTTATAACCCGGCAGCCTATGATGTTGACGGTGACAGCCTGTCTTATGAACTGGTGGTTTGCAAAGGGGCCGGGGGTATGGATATACCGGGTTATTCTTTTCCTAAAACCCAACCCGGCGGCATCTTTAAAATTGATTCATTAACAGGTGAAGTCTTCTGGTCGGTACCTGTCCTGCAGGGTGAGTATAACATTGCTTTTGTCATTACCGAATGGCGTTTCGGTATTAAAGTAGGTTCGGTGAGAAGGGATATGCAGATCAACATCGTGGCTTGCGACCATGATCCTCCAAATTTGTACGGGCTCGAAGACACATGTGTTATCGCCGGGGATTTTTTACAATTTGACATCACTGCTGTTGATCCCGACGGGACAAACGTCGAACTTACGGCTTTTGGAGGGCCGTTTGAACAAACGATCAATCCTGCTTATATCGAACCTGACCCGGCTACCGGAAATGATACGGTAACAACAACATTCAACTGGCCTACCACATGTGCGCATGTGCGGTTTGAACCTTATACGGCGATTTTTAAAGCCAGGGATAATGGCTTCCCGGTCAGCCTGGTTAATTTCAAAACCGTTTTTATCAGTGTGATTGCCCCGGCACCGGAAAACCTGCAAGCAGAATCTTTGGGCAATGGAATTAACCTGGAATGGGAAAAGAGTGTCTGTAAAAACGCTGCAGGCTACAAAGTGTACAGACGGAGCGGTGAATCGGGGTGGGAACCGGGTTACTGCGAAACAGGTGTGCCCTTTTATACGGGGTTTAAGTTAATACAAACACTTGACGGAATTAATGATACTACGTTCAGGGATGATAATGCAGGTGTCGGTTTGGTGCATGGAATCAATTACTGCTATCGCGTAACGGCATTTTTCAATGATGAAGCCGAGAGCCGCGCATCCAATGAAGCTTGTGCCTACCTGAAAAGGGATGTCCCTATTATAACCAATGTGAGTAACGACAGCCTGAACCTTCAAAGCGGTAATGTGCTGGTGGCCTGGTCGAAACCCATCGAACTGGATACTGTTCAGTATCCCGGCCCTTATAAGTATGTGCTTCAGCGGAACAACGGCCTGCAATGGGATAACCCACAAAAAGTTACCGAACTGGCAGGGCTTGACGATACTACCTATAAGGATGAATCGGTGAATCTGAATACAAATGAAGGCCCTTATGTTTATCAGGTGGATTTGGAAAGCCTGACCATCGGTTATATCGGCAGTTCGCAAAAAGCATCATCCATCTTTGTTCAGACCGAACCTACCGACCAGGAGATCAAGCTGGTATGGTTTCCGGTGGTGCCCTGGGAAAATGAGTATTATGTGATTTACAGGAAAGGCCCCGGTGAATCGGTATATGATTCGCTGGATTTCACTAAACTTGGTTTTTACCGTGACCAGGAGTTGGATAACGGGCAACAGTATTGTTATTACATTAAGTCCGTCGGTCATTATTCCCTGCCGGGATTGCTGGATCCGCTAATTAATTTTTCGCAGATCACCTGTGACAAACCGCTTGATAACATTCCGCCTTGTAAACCTGTTCTTACGGTAGAAACCGATTGTGAAGAAATTTCCAATAACCTGATATGGACATTGCCTTACGATTCCTGCAAACAAGATGTTGTCAGTTACCAGATTTATTTTACACCCCAAAAAGGAGAGGATATGGAACTGATAAAAACCATTGACAATCCTTCTGATACAAGCTGGGTGGACAGCGACATTCAGAATGTGGTGGGGTGCTACAGTGTGACAGCGACTGATTCCGTTGGTAATGTGAGTGAAATGAGCGATACGGTTTGTATTGATTATGATGTGTGCCCGCCCTATGAATTGCCCAATGTGTTTACACCCAACAGCGATGGCGTCAACGACTTTTTTGTTCCGTTGAATGATAAAGAAGGCAATCCTTATGCAAACGTGGAGCGCGTGGACATGACCATTTATAACCGCTGGGGAAAGGTAATGTACACTACCGATGATCCGCAGATCAACTGGGACGGAAAAAACCAGAACAACAACCAGGATTGTGCTGACGGGGTCTATTACTATACCTGTAAAGTTTATATCATTACCATTAACGGCCCGGGGGAAATGACGCTTCAGGGTTCGATCAGTCTTTACCGGTAGAATTCAGGATCGCTGATTTTCTTTTTTTTGACGCAGATTTTCGCAGGTTTTTTATGATTTTTTCTTGGAATAACTTCCGCATCTGCCGCTCTTCCGGATTTGTAATCAGGAAGCTGTTTTCCGAAAAATTCTACCCCGTTGTTGGTATCCTTACCAACAACTACTCTCCGTTTGATGTCAGTACCAATCGGCAGTACAATGATAAAAACTTGTCGGTGAGGACACCAACGAGGAAAAAAGTGCTTTTGGCACAAATCCCGGCCAGCTCATGGTACAATGAAAAAACTTGTTGGTGGGACACCAACAAGGGGAACGGAAAAAGTGCACAAAAAAAGCCACCCCAAATCAGGGATGGCTTTTTTAAAAGACATTTTGTTTTTAAAAATTCAGTTTCTCAATCAGGTCAACCACCCGCGCTGAATAGCCCCACTCATTGTCGTACCATGACAACACTTTAACGGTTTTTCCGTGAACCATAACACTCTCGGAATCAAAGATTGATGAATGGGGGTTATGGATAACATCCACCGAAACGATCGGGTCTTCGGCATATTCAAGGATACCTTTCATCGGGCCTTCGGCTGCTTCCTTCATGGCTGCCCTGATTTCATCTTTTGAAGCTTCTGTTTTCAGGTTAGCCACCAGGTCAACCAACGAACCCGTAGGAGTCGGGACGCGGACAGCCAGGCCGTCCAGTTTCCCGTCCAGATCGGGAATAACCTTGCCAACCGCTTTGGCAGCACCTGTGGTTGTCGGTATTTGAGATATGGCTGCCGAGCGCGCCCTTCTTAAATCAGCGTGGGGTGCATCAAGGATTCGCTGGTCATTCGTATAAGAATGAATGGTGGTCATAAACCCGTTTTCAATGCCGAAACGGTCGTTCAATACCTTGGCAATGGGCGCCAGGCAGTTGGTCGTGCATGAAGCGTTGGAAACACATTGGTCTTCGTCGCGAAGTTCGTTGTCATTTACGCCCATCACAACCATGCGGTCAATTTCGTCTTTGGCCGGTACGGTCAAAACGACTTTCTTGGCACCGTTTTTCAGGTGGTCGCCATAACCACCTTTATTGCTTTCACGTTGTCGGAAAATACCGGTTGACTCGACAACTACATCAGGTGTCGGGTCCCATTTAACATCCAAAGGCATCCTTTCAGCAAATACCGGTACTTTTTTACCGTTCACGACAAGGGCTGTGTCGGTATGGGTGACCGTGCCGTTGAATTTTCCCTGGGTGGAATCGTATTTGAGCAGGTGTGCAAGGGTTTTGGTGTCGGTCAGATCATTGACGCCGACAACTTCCATGTCGTCTCTTTCAAGGATAAGTTTGAACACATTTCTTCCAATGCGTCCGAAACCGTTGATTCCTATTTTAATCTTTGCCATCGTTTATAAACTTTAAATTAAACAATCATTTTTCATTTTATCAATACCTTATCTTTGTAAGGTTTTATTTTTGAGAACCCAAAAGTATATTAAAAAAGTTTTACAAAAACCGGAATAAAGTCTTTCATGAAAGAAAAACTGATATCGAAAGCCCTCGAAGCAAACCTGGCGGAAACACGCTATAAAGACATCAAAATATTACCTGAATATCAGGAGTTTATAGACCTGTCAAAAAAATACTTTGGGATCAATAAACGTGCAAACGATTGCATTATTGAATATCAGCATCCGTTTTCCAATAAAAAATTTGTTGCCGAAGAACTCCGCAGCATTTTACTTACCGATTACTGGTTTTATATCGGGACTGATAATCCGGTGAAAGCATTTGGGATACCCCTGCGGATGATGCGCCATTTGCTGCTTTCCAACGCTGACAACGACCTGCATGTGATGATCATCAGGACACTGCTTGAATTCACACAAAAGATTTTTCGTGAAAAAAAGGACTTCAGTGATCTGGTAAAATTCAACTGCGACACGATTCAGCAAGGGTTAAAAAAAGACCCTTATAGTTTTATTCTGTCTTTAAAATATTTTAAAAGATATATGGGAGAAATTGCTTCTTCCGAGAATTTTTCGACACAAATATTCAAAATCACACAAACCATATTCGACCAAAATATAAAGTTCTGGGAAAAGAACTCGAACGTTGAAAAATGGCTGGAGGAAAAAAAGGATATCCTTACAATTGATAAAGAACGGCTTATCAACAGGATAGGGAAACCATGGTTCCGTTCGTTGAGCGAAAAACTCAAAAAAGCTGAAACGTGGCAGCAACTTGTGGAGACTATGCCCGATTTTGATGAAATAGCCGAGTGGTTTGCTCAAACCATTGATTTGTTTGTTTCGTTTGTCGGAAAGTTCTATTTCATCTTTTATTTGATGCATCTTGACGGGATGCAACAGTGGCGCGAGCGGCTGATATGGAAGCTCAATAACATGCTGGTGCAGACCATTGATGAAGTTGACCCGGGAGACCTGAAGACTTTTATTGACCGGATTTTTGAATCAGCCGGGGAACTGAAAACCGGATACGGCTCATCCGTACTTGATATGCTATTGACGGTTGGTAAAAAAGTAATTGACATTTCAAAAGAGAATAATGATTATGAGCTCGTCTATTACTTTGAGAATAAACTGATAAATTTCGGTTTTGAAACACCCGGTATTGTTTATGTTAACGAAAACTGGCAACTATCTGTAAATCCTCATCATATCAAAAACATCAGGGTCTGGCTTGAGTTGATCGAGTACTCCGGTTCGGAGATGGAAGGGTTGCTATCCACACTCATTGTCAATCTCCAACTGGGAGGCATATTTATCAATGATACTGACCTGTTTCAACGAGACATTACAAAAATACTCAATTCAAATATTGCACCTTATTATAAAAAGGTAAAGCAACTCACAAGGATATTCCCGGTTTATTTTAATGAAATCGGTGCCGAAGGCGAGATCAGGAGTATAACAACAACAATTGATGAAATATCGCATCGTAAAGATAAGCTTATTCATTTTTTACGTAAGCAGGTTCATACTGAAAGTAACAATACGCTGATCGAACTTACTTTGAAGGTTTTCCGTTTTTGGTGTGACGGCAAGCTTCAGGCACTGAAAAGTTCCCTCCCAAAAAATGTGTACCAGTCAATTGACAAAACGAGTGAATGGTTTGCTCCTATCCACGGGATGGCGCAGGAGATGTGTAAAATTACAGGAAGCAATCCTGACCAGTTGATCCGTCTGGATGAAAAAGAATATGAAGAAGTTCTTGGCAGGCTTACCAAAACCAATCAACGTGACCTGGAACGGCTTCGTGACATCAGAAGGTTGTATGCTTATTTAAAGGAAAAATATTCATTTGAGACAGTGGATATCACGCAGTTGCTCCGCAGGTATTCTTTTATAGAAGAGCATGAGATCAAAAAGCTGGGTACAGCACTTGACAACGATGATTTCGAGAAGTCGCTAAGATTGATCTATTCATTCATGAACCGGTTAAAGGCGATCATTTTCAATCCCAAGCCAAGCCAGGCATGGGAGAATATTTATCATAAACGGCACATTGCCATCGGAATACCTTCAATGTATGGTGTTTACAGGGAACCGAAATTTGAAGCGCTGGGGCTTACTTTCCGGCTCGAAAATGTAGCCACACGACTCATGGAGAAAGTAGTTTCACGAATTAACCTGAATTATATTTCCGCAAAAACCCTGAGTGACATATATGAAATTCTTGACTATTTCAGAGAAGGTCTTGAACTGGACGGTATCACAAACCAGAGTTTTAACGCCAACCTGCTGATGCTTAAATTCAGCCTTCAGTCTAAAAGTTTTTCCTTTGACCAATACATTAATATTTTCCAGTTTATTGCCGAAGACGTTAAGCGCATTATCATCAAACATTTTCTAAAAACGTATGAAATACCTTTACTGATAGTTATCCCACAACTCTACGACCCTGAAAATAAACTGTTGGAAAGAGAAAAAGTGGAACTTGTAAACAGGGTTTCCGAAACTTTTTACAGGGATGTTATCGCTGATGGCTTTTTAATTCAGCCGCTTGATAATTTTGTTGCCGGCATTCTCGAATCCCTGGGTAAGATGGCAGATAATCTGCCCCCCAAGATGATCAATGAAATCATGTCGTACAATTCCGACCTGGTCATTACCCGGTTGCGGGTCCCCAATCCATTGGTTGACAACCAGGTGTATCTCGGTTCAAAAGCCTATCATCTGAAGAAACTACGGGTAGCGGGTTTTCCCATTCCGCCGGGGTTCGTATTGACAACTGAGGTTTTCAGGCGCAACGAAACCATTAACGCACATGAAGAACTGAAAAAAGAAATGCACCAGCTCATCCGTTCCTATTTGCGATTGATAGAAAGAAATGCTGGGAAACAATACGGAAATTCACAAAACCCGCTGCTCCTCTCGGTACGTTCCGGTGCCGCCATTTCCATGCCCGGGGCGATGGATACCGTTCTAAATGTCGGAATGAATGACCAGGTTACCGAAAACCTGGGAAAAATTAAAGAATTCGCATGGTCGGCATGGGATTCATACAGGAGGTTGCTTCAAAGCTGGGGAATGGCTTTCGGACTTGACAGGGATGTGTTTGATGAGGTCATCACCCATTTTAAAAGTAAATACCATGTGAGCCAGAAAATGGATTTTACACCTGAAGCCATGAAAGAAATAGCTCTGGCATACAAACAATTAATGAAAGACAACGGTATTGAATTCGAGCAAGATGTATTTAAACAACTATTGAGCGTGATCAACCTGGTTTTCGGCTCATGGTCTTCGAAAAGGGCACAGGTTTATCGTGAACATCTCCGGATTGCCGATGAATGGGGAACAGCAGTGATTATCCAAAAGATGATATTCGGGAATCTGGGCAGGCAGTCGGGAACGGGGGTGGTGTTTACACAAAACCCGAAAAAGAAACAACAGGGCGTTTACCTGTACGGTGATTTTACACTTTGCAGCCAGGGTGAAGATATTGTTGCCGGACTCGTAAAACCCCTGCCTGTGAGCAAAAGCCAGAAAATTAACGACCACACGGAAATACAGTCACTCGAAGAGTTGTATCCCGCTATTTACAATAAACTTCATTCCATAGCCACCCAACTTACCGAAAACCTGGGCTATGCCCCTCAGGAGATTGAGTTTACTTTTGAGTCGGATAATCCGGACAACCTCTACATTTTGCAGACCAGGGATCTGGATATGGCAAAGCACCAGGCCAAGGATGTTTTTGTGTTACCGTTGGATAAGATGATCCTTGCCGGAAGAGGGATAGGTATTGGCGGTGGCGCCATGAATGGCAGGGTGGCTTTTAACGAAAGCGACATTGCCATGTTGCGGAAAAAATATAAAGACGGGAACATCATTCTGGTACGCCCGGATACGGTTCCCGATGACATCGGAATGATCTTTAACACCGACGGGTTGCTAACGGCAAAGGGCGGAGCCACATCGCATGCCGCCGTTACTGCCGTGAGGCTGGGAAAAACGGCTGTTGTCAATTGTACAAGTCTGGTGGTGAACGATGATGAAAAATGCTGCTTGCTGAATGAGCACGAATTTCATACGGGTGACGAGATAGCCATTGACGGATACCTCGGTAATATTTATCAGGGAAATTACCCCATTGAAGTCAGAGAAAGATATTCGGAGTTTCATTTTTAAAATAAATAAAAATAGTTATCCCGTTTTCTTATTTTTGCCCCTGTTATTCAGCAATCGAACAACAATCAATTATGGTACAAAAACCCTCCATCCCCAAAGGAACCCGTGATTTTTCTCCGGAAGAAATGGTCAGGCGAGATTATATTTTCGATACCATTCGCAGTGTTTTTCAGCATTATGGATATCGGAACATTGAAACACCGGCTATGGAGAACCTTACCACTCTCATGGGAAAATACGGTGAGGAAGGTGACAGGTTGCTGTTTAAAATATTGAATTCCGGTGATTTTTTAAAGAATCTCAACAAGGTAGATTTTGATGAAAAGAATCTCACTAAAATCACTTTGGCCATTGCGGAAAAAGGTTTGAGATATGACCTTACCGTCCCCTTTGCACGGTATGTGGTTCAGCATCGCAATGACATTACTTTTCCGTTTAAACGTTACCAGATACAACCCGTCTGGCGAGCCGACCGCCCGCAGAAAGGCAGATACCGTGAGTTTTACCAGTGCGATGTGGATGTGATCGGTTCCGATTCGTTACTGAATGAAGTGGAGCTTGTCAGGATGATTGATGATATTTTCAAGCTGCTGAAAATAGAAATTGTCATTAAACTGAACAACCGCAAGGTGCTGACCGGCATTGCAGAGGTGATCCATGCGACGGAGAAAATCACTGACATTACAACTGCCATTGACAAGCTGGATAAAATGGGGATTGAGAAAGTTTACGAAGAATTACGTCAGCGCGGGTTGTCGCAGGATAATATTGACATGCTGGAGCCCATCATTAATTTGAGCGGTGACAACGAAAAACGTCTCAACTGCCTGAAGGAGCTAATCGGAGGAACAACGTCAGGGGCAAAGGGAATCAGCGAATTACAAGAGATCGTGGATTATTTGAAGAGACTTGAAATCACTGCTGATGTTGAAATTGACCAGGCACTGGCACGTGGTCTGAATTATTATACGGGAGCCATCATTGAGGTAAAGGCGAAGAATATAGAAATAGGCAGTGTTTGCGGAGGTGGCCGTTACGATGACCTGACAGGTATTTTTGGCCTCCCCGGCGTCTCGGGAGTAGGGGTTTCTTTTGGTGCCGACCGCATTTATGATGTGTTGGATGAGTTAAACCTTTTTCCCGGGCACCAGAAAGGAACCACGCAGGTTTTATTGGTCAACTTTGGAAAAAAGGAAAGTGAATTCACACTTCGCGTGCTTGAGGTATTACAGCAATCAGGCATCAGCGCAGAGTTGTATCCCGATGCTGCAAAAATGAAAAAACAAATGCAGTATGCAGACCGCAAAGGCGTGCATTTTGTCATGCTGATAGGAGAAGAAGAAATAAAATCGGGACATTATACCCTGAAAAATATGGAAACCGGCGAACAAACCAAAGAGGTATTGTCCGAGCTGATCAGGTTGATTAAGGGGTAGGGGATTGGATGATGAATGATGAATGTCGAATGATGAATGTCGAATGATGAATGGCTGTACATCCTTGAAATAGGTGCTGTCGCTACCCCTTAATCCCTTAAAAAAGGAACCCGCGCGCTGGAACGCCCCTTTGGGGAATGGGGGTACGGAGGAAAATGAATCTTGAATGGAGACGGCCCCAAAACTCCAACCTTACATTCAAATCCCTGTTTCATTAAACATCATGGCATAAGGCCGTGCAATTTCAGCGGCAAGCTGCGAGATGGAAATGTATTTACTCATCCGGCGATATTCATGGCCGTCGAAAAACAGAATCAGGGTAGGATTTGAAAAACAATTGTATGCAGCAGCAATTTCGGGATGTTTCTCCGAATTGACGAAATACAACGAAACTTTAGGGAATTCTTTTCGAACCAATTCCATAACTTTAGGCCGCAGGCTGATACAAGGCGCACAGTTGTCGCTGTAAAAGTAAAGCATAAGCGCCTGTTCTTTTTCAATTACCGGAACAACAGATCCAATATTTTCCAATTCAGAAAGATACATACTGTTTTTCATATTTTATGCTTAAAAAAAGCCCGGCAAAAGTAAATAATAAACTATTCTATGCAACGATTTTTTAACTTCGCAGGCTTAAACCATTTTAATGATCTTTCTTAAAATAATTGAATTATGACACTAACAATAAAAGGTGCGGGGCTGACAATCGAAGATGTCGTAAAAGTGGCACGTCACGGTGAAAAAGTAGAACTCCACCCGAAGGCAGTCAAACGTATTGAAAAATGCCGGGCTATGCTGGAGAAAAAAATTGATGCTCATGAAATCATGTACGGTGTGAATACTGGCATTGGAGAATTTTCGGAAATTGTTCTGAATGACGATCAGGTAAAAGAATTTCAGAAATACCTTATATATAACCATGCAGCCGGAATTGGTGAAGCCATGCCGGAAGATCATGTCAGGGGAGCCATGCTGGGCAGGATCAATGTGCATGCACATGGCAATTCGGGGATTCGTCCCGTGATCACAAAAACTCTTGTAGAAATGCTGAACAAAGGAGTTACTCCTTATGTTTGCAAGAAAGGATCAGTGGGCGCTTCGGGAGACCTTGCACCTATGTCACAGATCGCTTTGCTGATGCTTGGCGAAGGAAAGGCTTTTTATAAAGGAGAACTTCTGGAAGGCAAAGAAGCTATGGAGAGAGCCGGAATTGAAATTCCCGGTTTGCATGCCCGCGACGGGCTGGGTGTGATCAACGGCTCAAACGTATTGACAGCCATGAGTGCCTTGTTTTTGCATGATGCCAATAACTGGCTTAAACAGGCCGAGATAGCCGCCGCCATGTCGCTCGAAGCACTGAAAGCCAATATGGGGCCTTATAATGCCAGGTTACATGAAGTCAGAGGATTTAGTGGAGCCGTACGTTCGGCTGTGGCAATCAGCAAATTGATAGAAGGCGGGGACCTGAAATCCGGTAAAATAAAACATAAAGTTCAGGATGCTTACTCTATGCGGTCAACGCCTCAGGTGATCGGCACGGCACATGACGCCCTGGCATATGCACGCGAACAGGTTGAAATAGAATTGAATGGTGTGGGTGATAACCCTATTTTCTTTCCTGATGAAAACATGCAGCTTTCGGGGGCAAATTTCCAGGGAAGCCCGGTAGCTTTACCGATGGATATGGCCGGAGTAGCTATTACCATGGTGAGTGTACTTTCGGAACGACGTATGAACAGGTTGAACAACCCGGCTTTGAGTGCAGGGCTTCCCGCTTTTCTTTCAAAAGGGGCCGGCATGTTCTCGGGACTGATGTTGAGCCAGTACACGGCAGATATGCAGATCGTTGAGCAAAGAATATTGTCCGCTCCGGCAAGCATTCAGTCCATTCCTGCTGCCGCCGATCAAGAGGATTTTGTTTCTATGGGCATGAATACAGCCATTAAAAATTTCCAGATACTGGATAATGCTTATGGTATTCTGGGGATTGAATTTATGGCGGCGGCACAGGCGCTCGATTTCAGGGATTACCGTTTTGGAAAAGGTGTGGAAAAAGCACATGAAGTGATCCGGCGGCATGTTGAGTTTCTGGATATTGACAGACCCTTGTACAAGGATCACAATACCATGAAAAAACTGGTTGAATCATGCGAAATTTTAAGGGAAGTTGAAGGAGAAGTAGGTAGCCTGGGATAATGGGGGAAGTTGGTGTAATTGTCACAGGGTGAAAACACCTTCCAGAGTCCGCAGGACCTGGAAGAGTGTTTTTGGGGTAGAATATTGAATATTGAATGTTGTGAATAGTGATTTGTGAATATTGATTTGTGAATAGTTTGTGATTGGCGAGTAGTGAACATACCGGGCACAATGATATAAAATCCCGGAGGGATGAAATGATTTTAGAAAGAATAACAATGAACAAAAAAACTCTGAAGGAGTGATATGATTTCATTCCGATAAAACCTGTCAGGTTGCGTTCGCGCAGGCCTGCCGAAACCTGACAGAAATCTTCCAAAACTCTCAAACTTCAAACTCCCCTGCCCGCCGAATCCGTCAGCTGACGGAGAAAGAGGGAAACTCCAAACTCAAGACTCAAAAAAATGGAAAATATTACGGAACAACAAAACGCACAACCACAGAGACCGCTACTGCTGACGGTTTTATGCATCCTGACCTTTACCGGGAGCGGATTGTCGGCTTTCGCCAACCTGCTTTTGTTTTTTTACTATGACCCCATTAAAAATATATTTGAATCAGGCCAGTTGAATATTATAGAAGGTACAGGCGAGATGGAAAGCATTAAGATATTAATGAATATCACACCTGATTTTTTCCTTTTTCAGGGAATTCTTTACATGATCTCACTTTTCGGAGCAATCATGATGTGGAGACTGAACAAAATGGGATTTCATTTTTATGCCATAGCACAGATATTATTGTTGATCATTTTTGAATTTTATGTTTCCGGCACGCCATTTCCGCTGATTCCTTTGCTTGTTACAATAATTTTTGTACTTTTATACTATCGAAACCTGCGGTTTATGAAATAGTAAATCATGACATTTGAACCGGTTGTTAAAAATGTTAAAAAAATAAGCCTGCCTTTCTTTTACAGGCTTTCCTCCTTGATAATACTTATTGAGAGTATTCTTGGGTTTCTTTTATTTTTTGCAGTTTTTTGGTATTCGATATTCAACCGGGCTTTTGTCTTTAACTGGGGTTATGATGAATTTTCAGGAAAAAATTTCTATTTACTAGTCATTCTTCAACTGGTTTTTTATGGCGGATTAGCATTTAGCGGAATTCAATTGTTACGAAGAAAAAAATCCGGCTTTTATATTTTTGCATTAAGTTTCCTTTTACAATTGGCAACAAATTATGTTGTCCAGCATGAGTTTAGTTTTACCGGGTTAATATTGGGTTTTGTGTTATGGTTGATACTTTTGTTAAATTATAAAATACTAAATTGAAAAATGCTGATAAAAAGAGATAATATAAATGTATTCTTTTGCCTGTCAGGACAAAGAAATATGAGGAAACAGCAACTGAAAATGTACAATTGTTTAGAATGAATCTTAATTGACAAAATTATGTAAGTTTTTTATGTTAATATTTTGCCACTATTAAATAATTATTAATAAATTGCGGCGTAATTTGAAGATTCGAAATATGAATCTATAGTTAAATTTTTAAATAATATCATCAACCAAAAGTTATCATTATGAGAAAAATTACAATTTTGATGGTGTTCTTGTTTATGGCAGGTTTGCAACTGGCAAATGCGCAGACAAGGACCATTAGTGGTAAGGTTACCAATGCCGAAGATGGCACAGGTATTCCAGGAGTAACTATCATGGTGAAAGGTACGGCCGTGGGGACGGTTACCGATTTGGACGGTAATTATTCCCTCGAAGTTGAGCCGTCTTACAAGACACTTATCTTTCAGTATGTTGGTATGAAAACCGTGGAAATTGCCATTGGTAACCAGAGTACGATCAATGTTGCCATGCAACCGGATGTCCTTCTGATGGACGAGGTTGTCGTAACAGCTATCGGTACCCCGAAATCGCAAAAAGCACTGGGTTATACTGTGCAGGATGTCAGTGCCAAAGAACTTGAGAAATCAGGTTCACAAGATATTATCGGTGCTTTGGCCG
This sequence comes from uncultured Lentimicrobiaceae bacterium, assembly GCA_964567945.1. Lineage (GTDB taxonomy): Bacteria > Bacteroidota > Bacteroidia > Bacteroidales > F082 > JAADID01. The sequence continues at coordinate 10,690 of CAZMOS010000004.1, read as the reverse complement.
GCCGTGTTGCCGGTGTACAGGTCACCGGTTCGAGTGGTGCTGCCAACTCTGCACAACGTATTACCATCAGGGGTGCTACTTCGATCATCGGAGAAAACCAGCCTCTGTTTGTTGTTGACGGTGTTCCGATTGACAACTCCACAACGCGTGACGTTGACGGATTCCAGAGTGGTGATGTGGCAGGTGTTGCACGTAGTAACCGTGCACTGGATATCCCGCCCGAGGATATTGCAAGCATCAAAGTGCTGAAAGGTGGTGCTGCTTCCGCTATATATGGTATCCGTGGTGCTAACGGCGTTATTGAAATTACCACCAAACAAGGTAAAGCCGGTAAAGGCAAAATGGTTAACCTTAATTTTGCCTCTTCAATCCAGTGGAGCCAGATCAGCCAGGTTCCCGCCCTGAATACAAAATACGGGCAAGGCTGGGGACACCAGTGGTATTCAGGATTTTTTGCCTCCTGGGGACCTAAATTATCCGAAACAGGCTGGGTAAAAGATGATGCATGGCAAAACAGCCCTTATAAAGGATATGACGTGGACGGAGACCTCGTTTACAAGGATGATGACAGGTACCAGACAGCGCTGGCCAATGGACAGGCGTCTGAAGTGACACCTTACGATCAGTTCGACTTCTTCCAGACGGGTGTTAATTTTAACAACTCCCTCAGCCTGAGTGGTGGCACGGACAAAGCCAATTTCTATGCTTCCGTATCTGACGTACAAGATAAAGGTGTTGTTCCGAACAACAATTTCAGAAGAAATACTTTTAAACTATCGGGTTCAACACGTCTGGGTAAGAAATGGAAAGTTTCAGGTAATGGCTTATTCATTATTAATAAGGCCAACAGGATCCAGCAGGGTTCAAACACGTCAGGTGTTATGCTTGGTTTGTTGAGAACTCCGCCTTCCTTCAACAATGCAGCCGGGTATATTTTCCCTGACGGAACCCAAAGGAATTATCGCCACGGTGGCGGATATGACAACCCTTACTGGACAGCTAATGAAAATACATGGGTTGATGAAGTTAACAGGTTGATCGGTAACATTCAGTTTGACTGGTATCCGACAAAATGGTTGCATGTTATGTACCGTCCCGGAATTGACTGGTACAGTGAGCAGGTAAAAAGCTGGATCGCAATTAACTCGCGCACATCACCGGGTGGTGTGGTATTCGCACGTAATACGGTGAGCCGTGACATCAACCAGGACCTTATAGCCTATCTGAACCATGACTTCGGTGAAAACTGGAACACTTACTTAACCCTCGGCTTTAACATGTTTGAAAATTCATGGCAATACGTTTACGGACAAGGTAACGGATTGTCAATTCCCGATTTTTACAACCTGAGTAACTCAGGTAATGTATTGACCGGTAATGTCCAGAGCATGAGACGATTGATGAGTGTGTATTTTGATATCGGATTCGGTTTCAAAAAAATGCTTTATTTTAATGTTACCGGACGTAATGACTGGTCAACTACCTTACCGGAAAAAAACAATTCTTTCTTCTATCCTTCGTTCAATGCGAGCTGGGTGATCACCGAGCTTCCAGGATTACAGGATTCAAAAGTATTGCCTTACTGGAAGATTTTTGCATCGTATGCCATCACTGCACGGGATGCAAGTCCGTATAACACGTTGACTTATTTCGGACAAACCGGCGTAAGTGACGGCTGGGTTTCACCACTGGGTGTTAACTTCCCGATCAATACAAACGGTGCATCATACAATGCTTACACTTTAAGCAATCAGGTAGGTAATGATGAACTGAAACCGGAACAGACAACTACATTTGAGGTCGGTACAAATCTTAAATTTGTCAACAACCGTTTAGGAATTGACTTCACCTACTTTAATAACAACAGTACCGATCTGCTGCTTCCGGTTGATATTGATCCTTCAACAGGTTTTAGCAGTATGTTCATCAATGCAGCAGGCATGACTTCAATCGGTTTTGATGTTACATTGTATGCTACCATCATCAAAGCAAAGAACTTTACATGGGATGTAACTGTAAATTATTCCAAATTTGAAAACACGGTCACAGCACTTGCTGAGAATGTGGATGCTATTTTCCTCGGTGGATTTACCGATCCGCAGATTCGTGCTGTTGTTAACGAGTCTTACCCGACAATTTACGGTTATGACTGGTTCAGGGATGACAATGGTAATGTGATCATTGATGACGATCCCAACAGCCCGGGATACGGGTATCCGACAGGAAACTATGAACTGGTCCCGTTAGGGAGGGTTACACCGAAATGGATCATGGGTATCTCTTCTTCATTCTCATTCTTCGGAGTTAATATTTACACACTCTGGGATTTCCGTGATGGAAACAAAATGTGGAACGGTACTTTAGGTGCATTAAACTTCTTCGGTGCTTCGGCCAATACGGAATATCGCGATGACCCGAGTTATGTTTTCCCGGGTGTTAAAGAATCCACAGGAGCACCCAATGACATCAACGTGGCTGACCTGGGTGACCCCGATTGGGCACAAAACTGGGCCACCAGTGGAGAAGGTAGCGGATTTACAGGCCCTACAGTTGATTATATTCAGGATGCCGGTTGGATCAGGATGAAGGAGCTGACGGTTTCTTACTCATTTAATAAACTGTTAAAAGATTCATTTGTTGACAACCTGGAAGTGTACTTCACGGGAAGGAATTTGTTCCTGAGTACTCCTTATACGGGTATTGACCCCAACACCAACTTGCTGGGCGCTGGAAATGCCCAGGGTATGGATTACTTTGACATGCCCGGAATAAAGACCTATATGCTGGGTTTACGGTTCGCATTTTAAACAAAATGAATAATGGTTAAAACGAAAAAAATGAAGATCATGAAAAATAAAATTTTAATGAAAATTGGATTGTTCATCTTGTTGGTGGGTCTTGTGAGCTCATGCAGCAGTTGGATAGATCCCGACGTCAACATCAGCCCCAACAGTCCGGTGGATGTACCCATGAACCTGTTGTTGCCATCGGTTGAAGCACGGACAGCTTTTAATGTTGTCAATTCAAATGATTACACAAGGACGGTTTCCATGTGGATTCAGCACACTACCGGGGTTTCACGTCAAAGTCAGGCAGAAGGCGCATATATCCTTCGTTCCGGCGATGTAAACAATATGTGGAACAGCTTTTATTCCGGCGCTTTGATGGATGCCAAACAGATCATTCTGAAAGCACAGGCTGATGAAACAAAGTCACCGCATTTTGAAGGCGTGGCAAAAATCCTACAGGCAGTTCTGCTCGGTTATTCTACAGATGTGTGGAACGACATACCCTGGTCGGAAGCATTGAAGGGAAAAGAAAACCTGACCCCTGTTTTTGATTCACAGCAATCTATTTATGCCGCTGTCCAGTCGTTGCTGGATGAAGGAATCAGCCTTTGCAGCCAGCCGGCAGAAAACAACATTATCCAACTGGATGGTGATATCATTTACGGAAATGATGTTACCATGTGGGTGAAAGCTGCCTGGGCACTGAAAGCACGCTATGCGCTTCATCTGTCAAACAGGAATGGCAATGATGCTTATAGCAAAGCACTGGAATATGCCGGAAAAGCTTTTGACAGCAATGATGGTAACATGTATTATTATTACAGCTCTTCAAGCGATAACAATGCCAATCCATTGTATTTGTTCATGCAGGATCGTGGTGACATCCGCATGTGTTCCACATTGATAGATTCACTGCAGAATCATGCTGACCCGCGTTTACCCGTATTTGCTTATCCTACGGCAGGAGACATCATTATCGGTAATGATACCATTCCGGCCGGAAGTTATTACGGTGCACCTCCCGGAGAACCTGTGACCAATGCTTCGGCACCGGGACCGGGAATTGCTGCCAACAATGCACCGACGCAGTTTATCACTTATGCCGAACTGGAATTCATCAAAGCCGAAGCACATGCCGCACTCGGCCATGCCGGCCCTGCAAAGGATGCTTACAAAGCCGCTTTGCAGGCATCACTTGAACAGTATGGCGTTTATAATGATACCTGGTTCCAGGCTTATTCTGCTGCCATAGATAATATTCCGGATAATATGCTGATGAAAGCAATTATGACGGAAAAGTGGATCAGTCTGACATACAGGAGCGAATCATTCGTTGACTGGAGGAGGACAGGTTATCCTATACTGACACCCAACCCGGCAGCAGCGAAAGCGGAAATTCCGAGGAGATTCCCTTATCCGACGGATGCACTGTCGTATAACCCAAATACTCCCGACCTTGGAAATGAACCTCTTTGGGAAAGAGTTTGGTGGGATACTGCCGGTGGTAAATAAGATTTATTTATTTAAATTTCAAAAAAAAGTCGTCTCGTTTTAAACAAGACGACTTTTTTTTATTCATTTTTTAATATATTTATTTCTTAAAATTTGTTAATTTAAAACAATTATGCCTAAATTGCACCGAATTTAAGATTCCCGATGGATCTTAGCAATAATAAATCATATTAGTAACCAAAATCTAACATTATGAGGAAATTTACAGTTTTGCTGGTTTTCTTGTTTTTAGCCAGTTTGCAAATTGCAAACGCGCAGACAAGAAAGATCAGCGGTCAGGTGGTTAGTTCCGAGGATGGAAAAGGTATTCCAGGAGTAACGGTAGTTGCAAAAGGTACTACAGTTGGAACGACTACCGATTTGGATGGTAACTATTCGCTGACAGTATCAAAGGATGTTAAAACCCTGGTTTTTTCATTTGTCGGAATGAAAACCATCGAATATCAGATTGGTGATAAATCAGTCATAAACATCACCATGGAACCGGAAGCACAACTTGTTGAAGAAGTTGTGGTAACAGCGTACGGCATTTCCCGTGAAAAGAAATCACTGGGTTATGCAACCCAACAATTAAGTGGAGACGAAGTCAATCAGGTAAAAAATGATAACTTCATTAATAACCTCGTGGGAAAATCCGCTGGCGTTGACATTAAAGCGAATAACAACATGGGAGGATCCACTAATGTTATTATCAGAGGATCTTCCTCTTTGACAGGTAATAACCAGGCATTGTTTGTTATTGACGGTGTGCCAATCAGTAATGAAATTGTCAATAGTGCCGGCCAGGTTAGCGGACGTCACGGATACGACTTTGGAAATGCTGCATCGGATATTTCTGCAGAGGACATCCAATCAATAGATGTTCTTAAAGGCGCCGCCGCAACGGCTCTTTACGGATCACGCGCAGCCAATGGGGTTATTATGATCACCACAAAAAAAGGTAAAAAAGCCGGTGAAGGCGCAAAAAGATGGGGTGTAACCCTCAGCTCAAATGCCACTGTCGGACTGGTTGACTGGAGCACATTCCCAACCTATCAGCAAGAATATGGAGCCGGTTACGGTTGGTTCTACAGTGCCGGCCCGGAGTATCCCGGATTGGACAGAGACTGGGATATTGATGGTGACGGACAACTGGATTTAACGGTACCGACTTATGAAGATGCCTCGTTCGGTCAGAAGTTCGACCCAAGCCTGATGGTTTTTCAATACAATTCCTACTATCCTTCGTCACCTTTTTACAAAAAAGCAACACCTTGGGTAGCTGCCGAAAACGGACCGAGTTACTTTTTACAAAGTGCATGGAATTTTACCAATACGGTTGAAGTAGCCGGCGGCGGTGAAAATTCAACATTTAGGCTGGCTTATACAAACAACACGGGAACAGGTATTTTGCCCAATAGTAAATTAACAAGAAACAATCTTAATCTAAACGGTTCTTATGATATTGTAGAAGGACTTACCGTTTCGGCCAAAGCCAATTATGTCAATACACAAAGTACCGGACGTAACGGAACAGGTTACAGCGACAATATCTTTTCCTCATTCCGTCAGTGGATGGAAACCAATGTTGATTATAAAGAGCAGGAAACCCTTTATAATAACACGGGGCGTAACCTGACCTGGAACCCGAACAGCCCTTATGACTGGGCCCCGGCTTACTGGGACAATCCGTACTGGACTCGTTTTAAAAATTATGAAACCGACAAAAGAGACCGTTTGATCGGTTATGCCATGGTTAACTGGGATATCAGCAAACATTTCAATGTCATGGCACGTTACGGAGTTGATACCTATACATTCCTTATTGAAGAAAGAAAAGCCGTCGGTTCGGCTTCCGGTGAATTTGGTGTCGGACGTCCTGATGTGACATCCGGCTATGCCAGGCGTACGCAACATTATATGGAATCCAACTTTGACCTGATCGGCAGATATAACCAAAGATGGGAATCCATCAGCTTAAATGTTATGCTGGGGATGAATATCAGAAGGCAGAGGGATGACCGTCTTTTTGAATCCACCCAGGGTGGTTTGATCGTTCCCGATTTGTATTCACTTTCCAACAGCAAAAACGCACAGTCGCCACCGGATGAATACCTGGCTACAATTGGCGTTAACGGCCTTTTCGGCAGTTTCTCACTGGGAATCAAAGACTTTTTGTATTTTGACGGTAGTTTAAGGCGTGATAAATCATCTACTCTTCCGGTAAATAACAATACCTATTATTATCCTGCTATTTCCGTTAGCTTCCTTTTCTCCAGCCTGGCTAAAAATGCCGACTGGTTACAACTGGGTAAAATCAGACTCAGTTATGCACAGGTAGGTAACGATGCCCCTTTTGCAAGTATTTATGATACATACACGCAATTTCCATCTTTCGGCGTAACCCCGTTGTTCTCCGTTCCCAGCACGAAAAACAATGCTGAACTGAAACCGGAAACAACAACCAGCCTCGAAGCCGGTTTGGAAATGACCATGTTGCAAAAACGCCTGGGTTTTGACCTTGCATACTATAAAAACAATACGGTTGACCAAATTCTTCCGATTGCCGTATCAACAGCAACAGGATATTCCCAAAAATATATTAACGCCGGTGAAATTCAAAATGCCGGTTGGGAACTTACTTTATTTGGTGTAATCGTTGCCAATAAAAACTTCAGATGGCAGGTTGACCTTAACTGGGCAAGAAACAGAAATGAAGTGGTTTCATTGGCTGAAGGTGTTGAAAACCTGCAATTGGCAAGGCTCCAGGGTGGCGTATCAATCAACGCACGCGTAGGAGAACCTTACGGAACCATTCAGGGAACTGATTTTGTTTACAACGAGAATGGTGATAAGGTGATTGGTTCAAACGGATACTATCTGAAAACAACAACATCTGACGTTGTTCTTGGTGACATTACTCCGAACTGGATCGGCGGTATCAACAACAGGTTTACTTTCTTCCGGAACCTTACATTCAGCTTCCTGCTTGATTTCCAGAATGGTGGAAGCGTATTTTCACTTGACCAGTATTACGGAATGGGTACCGGATTATATCCTGAAACTGTTTTCACCAATGATCTTGGAAATCCGGTAAGGAACTCATTGGAAGAAGGTGGTGGCCTGATCCTTGACGGAGTTGTCAATACGGGTACCGAGGATAATCCTGTCTGGGAAAAGAACACCACAAGGGTACATGGAGATGACTATCGTGTATTCGGCTGGTCAAAAAATCCGAACAATGCGTTTGTATATAAAGCTTCCTACGTAAAACTCAGGGAAGTGGTCATTACCTATTCATTGCCCAAGAAATTGATGGACAGGTCAAAAGCACTGTACGGCGTTTCATTTAGTCTGGTAGGGTCAAACCTCTGGATCATTTCGAAAGATCTTCCTTATGCTGACCCGGAAGCCAGCCAGGGTGCCGGTAATATCCAGGGATGGCAATCAGGTGTAATGCCTTCTACGCGAAATATTGGACTATCTGTAAGAGTTGAATTTTAAACACGTAATATCATGAAAAGAATATATTTAGTTTTTATAGCTTTGATAGGGATCGGGATTTTTTCATCCTGTAATAAGACCCTGGAAGACATGAATGAGGATACCAAGCACCCGACCAAGGTGCCTGGAAATTACTTGTTCGCAAATGCCCAGAAAGCCCTGGCCGACCAGGTTGCAAGCCCCAATGTGAATATCAACAACTGGAAGTTGTGGGCCCAGTACTGGACAGAAACGACTTATACGGATGAGTCGAATTATGATGTGGTTACAAGGGATATCGCCAGTAATAAATTCCGTATTTATTACCGTAATATTTTACGCGATTTTCTGGAAGCCAAAAATATCATTGGTGAAGAAGAAACAGCAGGTGCAGAAGAAGAAGCGGCCAAACAAAACAGGATCCTCATCACAGATATCCTGATGGTTTATACCTATCAGCGCCTGGTGGATATGTTCGGCAATGTTCCTTACAGCCAGGCACTGGATATCGAGAACATTTCACCGGCTTATGATGATGCATTCACCATTTACAAGGATCTGATCAAAAGATTGGATACCGACCTGGCAGGTTTGAAAGATGGTTTTGGCAGCTTCGGCGGCGATGACTTGTATTTTGGCGGAGATGTAGGCATGTGGAAAAAGTTTGCCAATACCCTGAAAGTCAAGCTGGGGATCACTTTGTCCGCAGTAGATAAGGGATTGGCACAGAGTACTGTCGAATCCGCCTACAATAAAGGTTTCGGCCCTGGCGAGCTTTGCCAGCTTGTGTATCCCGGTGGCATCAATGCCAACCCGATCTATAATAACTTAATCCTGAGCGGAAGGCACGACTATGTGGGCGCTAACACCATTATTGACCTCATGAACAACCTGGAAGACCCGCGCAGATATGCTTATTTTACGCTGATAGACACTTCATCAAATCCGGAAGTTATTAAACTGGCATACCTGGGGGGTCAATACGGATACAGCAGCGCTTATACTTCTTATTCGCATATTCCAAATACAAATGTAGATGCGGGAGAACGTTTACCAACTGATGTTGAAGGAAGCAATGTGGCTGACGAAACATTCCCGATGGTGTTACTCGATTATACCGAGCTTTGCTTTTACCTTGCTGAAGCTGCAGAAAGAGGATTCTCTGTCGGCGGTTCGGGCGAAGAATGGTATAATAACGGGATTACGGCTTCCATGGATTTCTGGCTTGGAAAACATTATGGTGCGGCAGATGTGGCTTCCATGACTGCCGATTATCTTGCCAATCCCGATGTAGCTTATTCTACAGCACCCGGTGACTGGAAACAGAAGATCGGTACACAGGCATGGCTCGCTTTCTATTACAGGGGTTTCGGCGGTTTTACATCATACAGGCGCTTGGGGTATCCTGTAATGAACATGCCTCCTTCACCCCCGGAAGATGCCGGTGGTGCCGTACCCAGGAGGATTACTTATCCTATTGCCGAGCAGACACTGAATGCCGCTTCTTATGCTGAAGCTGCCAGTGCTATCGGAGGAGACTTTTTGAAAACAAGGATTTTCTGGGATAAATAAACCCGGATATTCACCATAATAAAAAGCCGTCTCGTTTTAAACGAGACGGCTTTTTTCTTTGAATCCCTTGTGTATTTGGGATAAAAATTTATTCCCGGTAGATTTCGATATCATTGAAAAACAATTCCCAGGCAAAAGTCCGGGCAAAATAAGCAAGTGCAGGCTCAAGTCGTTTACCCTTTTCCGGACCTTGAACAATTTCACCGAAAATATCATACGAATTCCCAAAATTATCTTTCATCATGACAGGCAGTTTGTCCTGTACGGCAGTGTAAGAATAATTACCGGTTGAGGTGTTTTTTAAAAAAGCCGTAAAGAGATGCAACTCATTGCTCCCGCAAACAATAAGAGAAGTTCCCTGAAAATTGGTTGTAAACACCTGAATGCCTTCTTTGAATAATTTAAAATTGAAAAGTAAAAGACGACCGTTTTTTACCACACCGAAATATTGTTGTCCGGATGGAAGATTGACCGTATCCTGGTCAACAGGTTCGTCTTTCAGGAATTCACCGTGCTTAAAGCCTCCGCAGGAGCTTAATTCACAATCACTATGATCAAGGACCCCGGCATCCGGATAAGCTGTTTTTATGGTTGAGAATTTGGTTTCCAGCAGGATACTTGTTTCCGGAAAGCTGCCCATGAGCTTTCCGTGAACACATTGAGTTTTCATTTGCGACCAGATACTTTCTGTTGTCCGGTCGTAAGGCATTAAATTCTCATTGTATAACATTCCCGAAACACCGAATTCAGTGACTTTGCCGTTGATTTTCCTGTTCCATTTCATGCCGCTTCCCGTTCTGGGGCAATATGTAATGGCAAAATAGTTATCATTCAGGTTATCATTGACAATTTCGTGAGCATCCATCATCCGGACAGGATAAATTCTGGTTTCATCCAGGATATGCATAACCAAAACCAGATCATCCGGTTTTAAACTGCTTTGACCTGCCGGAATGAACTGCGGATCGTCAATGGATGGGATCCTGTCTTTCGGCTGATCTTTAAACAGGACTTTGCCGGGAGGTACCAGCCACAATTCCGATTCACCGGAAACGGTCGTTGATGTGGTTTCTTCCTTTTTTGTGCAGGATGTTGCAGCAAAAAGAAAAACAAAAAGGTATGTCAACAATATTTTATCCACGATCTTTTTACGATTTGTCGGTAAAAGTCCGGATTCCTTACTGACCCCCTGGTTCAAGTCTTGTGTGCAAGCCCTGTGCGTGGTTGACTTGGGCCAAACAAAAACCCCAAATCTTCATTTATTGTTCTTTCCACAAAAATAAAAATATCTATCCGGTTTGCCTTGTTTTTCCGGGAATAAAAGTTTTGGTCGGTTTAGCTTGGCCCAAGTCTCG
>CAZMOS010000003.1:0-68267 GCA_964567945.1 uncultured Lentimicrobiaceae bacterium | reverse complement strand
GTTATGGAACGGTTATATGAAGCATTTGATATTAAATTAAGAGACATTTCGCTGGATTTCAAACGTTTTCTGTTTAATAAAGTTGACTGGGGAAACAGGCTGATCTCGATCAGGGGTGCAAGAGGAACGGGTAAGACAACACTTGTTCTGCAATACATCAAAGAACAATTCGGCGCCCCGTCAAATCAGGTTTTATATGCTGATGTAAACCATATTTATTTTTCGCAAAATACGTTGCTTGAACTGGCAGACCGGTTTTACAAATCTGGTGGTACATACTTGTTCCTGGACGAAATACATAAATATCCCAATTGGTCTGTGGAAATAAAACAGATTTATGATACTTATGCAGGTTTATATGTTGTTTTCTCCGGCTCTTCCATTCTTGAGATTATGAAAGGAGCGGCAGATTTGAGTCGAAGGGTGGTAAGTTACTTTTTACCCGGATTGTCTTTTCGTGAGTTTCTTGAACTGGAGAAAGGGCTTGTGTTTGAGAGTTACCAACTTTCGGAACTTATCAAACATCATGTGCAAATTGCTCACGAGATTGCAGAAACCATCAGGCCGCTGGAACATTTCGCCGGTTTTCTGGAATACGGTTATTACCCTTATTTTATTGAAGGAAAGAATGTTTATCCGGAAAAATTGCTCAACACCATTAATCTGATCCTCGAAGTTGACTTGCCTGCAGTTGAAAAGATTGACTTCAATAATATTCAGAAACTCAAAACTTTGTTGGCAGTCATTGCCGAATCGGTACCTTTTAAACCCAACACCCAAAAGCTTGCCGACCTGATCGGTGCTTCCCGGCCAACGATAATCAGGTTTTTTTCTTTGCTTGCAAAGGCAGAATTGCTCTTATTGCTGCAAAATGCGACAAAGGGAATTAGAAAACTGGGCAAACCGGACAAAATATATCTGAACAATACCAACATGATGTTTGCCCTGTCACCCGGAAATCCAAATAAAGGCACATTACGGGAAACATTCTTTTTCAATCAGATAAAATCCAGTCATACTGTTGAACTACCCAGGACGGGAGATTTCCTGGTGGAAAATAAATACCTTTTTGAAGTAGGTGGTAAAACAAAAGACCAAAAACAGATTGCCGGCATTGATAATGCCTGGCTGGTTAAAGACGATATTGAAACGGGAGCAGGGAATGTTTTGCCACTGTGGTTGTTCGGGTTTTTGTATTGAAAACTGATAACCAATCTGCTTTTTTCTTTTTCATTATTTGGTGTCTGTCCATAATACCCGGTTTATAAACAGATGTTTTTTTTATTAAACAAGCTGTAGCTGTATTATTTTCAGGAATTTCCCTTCCGGAAAATTATCATTGTTTGGTAACTTTCAACAATTTCACTGCCCGGCGTCCGTCATTGATTTCAATCAGATATAACCCTTTAGGATAACCGGATCCAACAGTCAAAGTACCCGATGGTGTTCCGAGTCGGATACTTTCGACAAGCCGTCCCTGCATATTAAAAATACGAATTCCGGCGCCTGAAAATATCTGACCCTCAAAGTCGTAATCAATCTTCAATTCATTGACAAACGGATTGGGGTAAGCAATTAGCCGGATATTCTTGTTGTGATCTGCCAACCGGGTGAAAATACTCGAAAGCATAACATCAATGATGGTCAACTCGCCGTTTATCAGCAGAACATTTTTCACGGTGTCGGAAGGATATCCCGATAATGAGTACTCAATATTGTAAGTTCCCGAGTCAACCATTCCAAAAGCATAGGTGCCATCCGCCCCGGTTTGTGTTGTAATGCCGGTTCCCAGTATCTCCACATCCACACCTTCAAGCGGCAAACCGGTAATGCTGTCGGTAACCGTCCCTTCCACATAACAGGCTCTCTTATAATCCGGTTCGAGGATATAAAGTCCCTCTTCGATGTCGGAAGCCAGAATATTCCCGGAAGGCAGGAAAGGATATGCTCCCCAGCAGCCGTAATATCCGTCGCCGGAATGATCGGGGGAAGTATCGAAGTTTCCCACCTCAATCAGGTTCCCCGGACGAGCGGCATCGTGAATGACCACGCCGTCGGTATAATACGAGCTGACAAGATAATTGTTGTTAACGTGTACATTATGAGGAATAACACCTGATCCGGGATTGGACCTGACGCGGTCGGTTTTAAAAATACTGTCTAAATTATTTACATCAAAAGCGGTAATATAAGCGCCGCTGATTTCATCGGTGGTGAAAACATTTTTCCCGTTACCGGAAACCCAGATATTGTGTGTAAATTGATCCGGTGTTGACGCAGAACCCATGATATCTGGATTTTCCGGGTCGCTCACATCCACCGCATAAAACCTTCCCGCATATATTGCAGCTCCCCAGAGTGTGTCGCCACGGGCCATTCCGTCATGAAAATAGTTGAGATCATAAACACCCAGTTCAACGGGGTTCATCGGATCGGCCGTCAGATCACAAATGATGGCGCCGCCGGAACCGTAATTTGATCCGAAGATATAGAGTTTTCCCGTTTCGTCAATGAACAGGTTATGGGCAGTTGTAAAAGAATAATCCGACCCGGTAAAAGTTGTGGAGGTCGTGATGACGCCCGGTAGCGGGCTCATGTCTATAATGGTTATCCCTCCGCCTTCCTCGTTGGAAACGTAAGCATAACTGCCCCAGGTTTTGATATCCCGCCAGATCGAACTGATACCGCTTTCAAAGTGTACTTCCACCGGCGATGACGGGTCGGTAACATCAACGATTGAAAGGCCCGTATAGGTACCAACCAGCGCGTATTCGTTTCCCTGATTGTCAACATAACCCCAGATGTCGTTCAGATCCTGTGTATAAGTTAATTTCCCCATTTGGGTAATATTGGTTTGTCCTGAAAAGTATAAACCGGAAAAAAGGAATAAAAAAAGCAGCATGTTTTTCATTGTAATAAACTTTATTGAAACCGTTTGTGAATATCAAAAACCGGCAGGAGCGTATCAGTCACCGAAATGCCTTTAAAATGATAATCCCGTCAAAAGTAGCAATAATAATCTAATTTAGAATTAATCTACATTAGAAAATTGTTAAATAATGCTACTGAAAGAAATGTTTTCTTCAATTCTCACTTTTGGAAGCAAAGTGTTTTTAAATGACAATATTGAAACAGGGAGCAGTGAATGTTATGCCGCTGTGGCTCCGGGAAGAGTTGAAGGAGATAGCCGGATGCTAATTGATGAAACCATACCCGCAATTTGGAAAATAAAACGAATAATTCAGGAAATTGTCAAAACATGCACAACATTGAAGTTAACCAGCTCGTCATCAATCAATTTGTAGATAAAAATATAATTCTTTTTGAAAACGGCACATCGTAAATTGCGTTTTGCCCAGGCAGGTTTTCGGCAAAGTGGGTATTTTTCAGGAAAAACAGCCAGTGATTCCCCAAAATCAAACAGCTCCTGCACAAAACTTTCCGCAGTTCCGGGAAATCCTTTACTTTCAATGTAAATAGCAATATCCCTGATCTTTCGAATTGTCTTTGGCCTGAAAACTACTTTTTTTGCTCTTTTTTCCATTTGGCAAGTTCTTCCAAAGTTTTTTTTCTGGCCTCATCACCCGAAATGAATAATCCTGCATCATACTCTGCTTCACTTTCTGCGATCATCTGCTCCGCTTCTTCATCAGTAGCCGGGCGGGAAGGATTGATCCAGTCGTATTCTTTGCTTTCGCCCTCCATTCGAACCGACTCCACAAAAGTCAGACGCTCAACCATTTTTACAAACAGACTGGCATCATCAGGGTTTTCTATTGTTACAACTATTTTGTGCATTGTGTTTTTCTTACAAATTTAATACAATAAAAAGAAATGATAATATTTTCTTTTTCTCTGGTAAATAATCAAAATAATAATATGTGTATTTCTTGTATATCTTTGCGATATATGAATAAGAAAATACCACATTTTAAAACCGAAGAAGAAGAACTTGCTTTTTGGGCAGAGGCGGATTCGGCGGAATATATTGACTGGTCAAAAGCCAAGAAAGCAACTTTTTCAAATCTGAAGCCTTCGACAAAAACCATTTCGCTCCGGCTTCCCGAATTTATGCTTGAAGAACTTAAACTGCTTGCACACAAACAGGATGTTCCTTATCAATCCCTGATTAAAATATTTTTAAAAGAACGGCTCGATAAAGAACTGGGGCATTAAAACTATCTGATCCTGAACTCCCCAAAACCCGTCACGGTGACAAACTGTTTTTGCACTTTTGAGACCCTTGCCCAAGGCGGCCCTTCTTCACACCACAGGATAAACCGGTCGAGGGCCTCCTCCTCACTTTCGGCTTCCACATACACGCTGCCATCGGGCCGGTTCATCACATAACCGGTTATGCCCAGCTCGAGGGCCTTTTTGTGGGTGTAATAGCGGAATCCCACGCCCTGTACACGGCCGTATATATTCAATATGACTGCCTTTTTTGCCATTATGCCTGAAGCCGTTTGGTGATCATGGCATCCACGATAGTGAACAACTGTTCGGGATTGTATTTCCGCCAGGGCAATTCGTTAAAACGCCCGCCGAATCCGAGGTAGTAGTCTATTCCGCTTTCCATAAACTCATGGATCACATGGTCCCTGAAGTTCAGGCAAATGATCCAGCCGTCATCCAGATTGTCCACCCATTCTTCATAATAGTCAGCCGTGTCCGCATGAAACTCCAGTACATTTTCCCCGATCAGGATAAAATAACGGATGTCTTCGGCGATCATTTCCTCGATCACATTCCTGTAAAAATACATGACGTCATTATACAGGATATCATTCCATTCGCCGAACATTTCAATCACACAAAAATGGCGGTCATAGTTCACATACAATACTTTCAGGTAAAGTGTGTTGGAACCGAACTCATCCCATTGCGGATGGATGTAATAATTATAAATGGTGTTCGTACATTCAAACTCGCTGTACTCCCGGCCGAAAAACGGCGACCGGTTGTCTTCGGCTGCTATATAAATGGATCGCCAATTGTAATATGGTTCTATTTCGTGCATCTTTCTAACTCATTAACCTGGCCAGGTAAAAACCGGCGAAAGCCAAACCTATGCCCAATACATTTGTTCCTAAAATATAAAATATCACATTCTTTATCTGCCCGTCGTGAACCAGGCTGAACACATCAAATGCAAAAGTGGAAAAGGTAGTAAAACTGCCCAGTATCCCGATGAAGATCAGCATTCGTATCCCCGGAGACACATAAAACCTGTCGAACCACCCCCACAGGAAACCGATGACAAACGCACCGGTAATGTTGATGACCAGCGTAGGCCACGGAAATGTAGTCGTTGTAGTCTTTTCAAACAATACAAATATAAGGTACCGGAATACGGCGCCGATGCTCCCTCCTGCCGATATCATTAACAATTTTATTATCATAGTGCAAATTTAATGGCTTTGATCTTTCCCAGGCCGGCATACAGGTCATTCATCTGTTGTTTGCTGACCAGCGTAATTTCATAAGTAAAACTGATGTAGGCACCTTTGCTGCTGATCTTTTTGGATCGGTAAGCATATCGTATTTCCAGGAGGTCGAACAACTGCACAAGGTCATCTTTATGGCTTTCTTCTTTGTCAATTCCCTCCATCACCGTTTTCAGGTGATAGGTTACAGGAAAAATGATCTCTTTTCCTTCAAAGTCAGATACGGTTTTAAATTTACCGTTTCCGTTGGTAGTTCTACGTTTCATGGAATAATGAATTCAAATTAAAAGGCAATTTCTATCCTGATTTTGCCCCATGCAAAGTTACGTGCATTTTTGAATTCGGGAGTAATAAAAATTTGATCGTAAACCAGTCCGACATTTCGGTAATAAACGGCAATCCCTGCAGAGCCATAGTAAATCAGCCGGTTAATGTCGTCGGAAGGTATCACATAAATATTTTCTTTGGTGAACATCCCCCCTTGCAGCGTGGCATCATAAGCCACCGCTTTGAGGCCTGTTTTTAAGCTGAACCAGTATTGCCATTTGTTTCCGGGTGTTTTCAGCCCGAAAACGCTGATGGGCCCGCGGTAAACCGGCATAAACCGGCCAATACGCATATCCACACCGCCAGTGAGATTGTCATAAAGCGTTCCGATGTCGGCAGACCCGGTGAGGTTCAACTCATAAAGGGAGTTGCTGATGATGGCTTTTGAAACCGTAAAATTATAATTCAGGATAAAATCGCTGTTGATCTGATTAACCCAGCCCACCGGATGGATGTTATGGAGCGCGCCTTGAATCTCTGCTCCCAGGGCGCCCTTGCCGAGGACACCGAAAATGATGCTGCTCCTAAAAGCGATCTTCTTCTCAATGTCATACACTTCGCGAAACTGCCCCAGCGTCATTGTGGCAGCAAAAGGATGATCGCCGTATTGTATTTCAGATACGTCGGGATTGACGGGGGTGTACATATTCTGCCTGATGGAAAAACCGTTCAGGTCAACGGTTGCATTTTTAAGCCCCGGCAAAATATATGTCAGGGGCGAGTTGTCTGCCAGCGGTGTTATCAATTGAAAACCCGTGCCGTTGGTATAATAGTAATCAGTATTGGCAAAGATGTCGTTGTCAAAATCAATCCTGAATATCCATCGTGTGGGTTCAAACGAGCCGGGTAAGGAGTTATAACCTTGTAGCGAGGGAGAAATCACGGTATGCTGAATCCCCTTCCCTTCTTGAGATGCTATCGTATTCAAATCGTCGTGTAGTAATTCTCCGATCCGGTCATATTTTTCTGTAGTGTAGTGAAACTCACCGGTGGAAGGGATATCTGTTTTTACCAGTGAAGGGACAGCATTTTTGCTTTCCTGCCTGCTGATCTGCGTTCCAGGGGTCCGGTGTAGATAAACGGCTTTCTCTTCCTCTTGCAAATCCCGAGTTCTGTTGCAGGAGGCAATCCAGCCCATTGCTGCGATCAAAAGCACATATAAGGGTAGTCGTTTAGTCAAATCAGTATCTAATCAGTTTTTTACAAAATTAAAAGATTTTTTGCATTTAAAAAATCATCAAACACAATTTCACCACTTATCCCCCGCCCTGATCCCGATAGCTATCGGGAGGGCAACTGATTTGTTTCCAATTATTCCATTCTTCCAATTTTCCATTCTTCCATTAAACTTTCCCCCAACCTTTGTAACTTTGACCCTTTCTCATCGTCACCCTATTGACATGTCAAAAGCAATTTTCGATAACCGCGTCATGCCCATTACGGGAAAAATGTACAGATATGCGCTGTCCATCGTCCGTGACCCGGAGACGGCACATGATGTGGTGCAGGATTGTCTGGCCAGGATCTGGCAAAAAAGGAAAATGTTGCCCGGAATAAATAATGTAGACTCCTGGGTGATGCGAATTGTCCGAAACCATTGTTACGACTGGGTAAAGGTCAACCGCTACAACCTGCGGGACAAGCGAAACCAGGAAAATGAAGGATTGAGCTTATCCGGCAGTATTGAAACCGACCAGAGCGTTCTTTTAGATGATCAGTTGAAATGGCTTGATAAAGTCATCAGTTCGCTGCCGCAAAAACAACGTGAAATTTATTATCTGCGGGAGGTGGAAGAGATGACCTACCAGGAGATTGCAGAGGTCATGGCGCTAACGCTGTGCGAAGTAAAGATCAACCTCTACCGGACGAGGGGAAAGATCAGGGAAATGTTTAAAAAAATACAGGAATATGGACTCGCAAATTGAACAATTGCTCGGAAAATACTGGAACGGCGAGACCACGCTGGACGAAGAGAAAATGCTGAAAGCATACTTCGAACAGCACCCGGAAGTGCCCGAAGCACAATACTTCAGGAAGATAGCCGACGACCGGAAGGTATTGCCGGAAAAAAGGTTCGTCCATCCCGGCAGAAAAATACGGCGGGCGTGGCTGTCAATGGCCGCAGCCCTGCTTATCGGATTGATCTCGCTGCCTTTCATTCTTCAGCAGCGGCCCAAAGCGGATCCGTATGCCGTGAACAATCCCGAGGAGGCACTGAAGATCACACGTGCTTCATTGATGATGGTCTCGCAAAAACTGAACAAAGGAAAGACTTATACTTATGAGTTGACAAAGCTGGATGATGCCAGGGAGATCATTGAGAAATGATTGTAGTGCGGAAGAGAACACCCCGCCATAAATCCCGAGGGATCGGGAGGGGAAACTGATAGCGTTCACCCCGCCATAAATGGCAGGGAAACTGATAGCGAACAAAAAATAAATCCTATGAAACAAATCAATAACCCAGTCCTTTCCACGTAGTGGTCCGTAGGAAGGGCTGGGAGGAAAAAATCATTAACAAATAAAAATTCAAAACAATGAAAAAAGCAATCGTAATTATCGGAATGATGTTCTTTTCTGTGGCCATGATGGCGCAGGGAATGATCATGAACAAGTATTTTGACCAGTATCAGGATGACGAAAACTTCACTAAAGTGTCGGTCAGCCAGAAAATGTTTTCTATGTTCACCGACATTGAACCCGGCAGCCAGGAGGAGAAAGACTTTTTAGAAGCTGTCAGCAAACTCAAAGGGCTGAAAGTCCTTGTAGCCGACAGCATCCCCGATGCCATGAAACTATACAAAAAAGCTGTCGCCGACGTGGATAAAGCCGGATACGAAGACCTGATGTCCGTGAAGGATGCCGATGAAAACCTGAAATTCTCTATTATGGAAAAAGACGGTAAAATCCGCGAACTGCTCATGATCGTCGGTAGCAAAAAAGAATTCGTCATGTTGAGCCTGTACGGTGAAATTGATTTGAAAAATATCACTAAAATTGCACAAAAGATGAAAGTCGAAGGTCTGCAAAATCTTGGTAAAATGCATGATAAAGATGACGACCACGAAAAAGATATTGATTAGCTTCCTGTTTTTGCTCGGGTATCACCTGTCGGTTTTCGCTCAGGAGCAACCGCTGAAGGATTTTGCTGAAGAGCGCAAGGAGATGAAGTTCTGCTTCTATCCCAGTACACTGCGGATGATCAATCTGGCACACAACCCCGATTTTGATGAACTGGTCAGCGGCATTGACAAACTGCTGGTTTACAGTCTGGATTCTGCAGCCAAGGCGGATAAAAGCTACAGGGAGGTCATCAACGAATACCGGAGCCTGGGATTTGAAGAACTGACATCGGTTTATGGTGGCGATCTCAACCTTTTCATTTATGGAAAAAACCGGAAACGAGAAAACGAATATATGGGCATAATCAGCCAGGATGATAAACTGACGGCGTTTTACTTGCGGGGCAATATCGCTTTTGGCAAAATTCCCCGTTTGTTTCAATCCTTGAAAAGCGGAGATGTTATCAATCCGTTTGATTTTAATCTGAATGATTTTGGAAATAATACTCAAGATCAATAAGCTGTCCAAGCGGTTTGGCAGAATACAGGCCGTGGACCAACTGGAACTGTCAGTTTCTGGTGGACAGGTTTACGGCATACTTGGCCCCAACGGAAGCGGCAAGACCACCACACTCGGGATGATCCTGGATGTCGTGGCACCTGACCAGGGGAGTTATGAATGGTTTGACAATGAAACCCATGTGGAAGCCCGGAAAAAAATCGGGGCCATTCTTGAAATTCCTTCATTTTTCCCATATCTGACTGCTGTCCAGAACCTCCGGATCACGGCACACATCAAGCAATGCGGAGAGAACAACATCGAACCTGTACTGAAACAGGCCGGGCTGTACGATCGCCGTAACGACAAATTCAAGACATACAGTCTGGGGATGAAACAGCGGCTGAGTATTGCTGCTGCCCTGCTCTCCGACCCGCCTGTACTTATTCTTGATGAACCCACCAACGGTCTCGACCCCGAAGGCATTGCCGAAGTGAGAACGCAGATCAGGGAAGTGGCCAAACAGGGGAAAACAATCATCATGGCCAGCCACCTGCTGGATGAAGTACAAAAGGTTTGCACCCATTTTTGTGTGTTGCGAAAAGGGAAAAAGTTGCACGAAGGCAGCGTGAGCGAAACGCTGGGCGAGATCAACAAGGTGGAAGTGGCTGCGGATGAAATGAAAAAGCTGGAATCCGTCATCCGGAAGTTTCCGGGAAAAACGGGCTACCATAACAACGGGACAGGCCTGTTGGTTACCATGAAAGATGGTGCCGGTGCAAAAGAACTGAACGACTTTTGTTTTGCAAGGGGGATCACCCTTAAAAAGTTACTAACCCACAGGAACTCACTTGAGCAGGAGTTCCTGAAAATACTTCGCGAAAATGATTAGGTCACTGAAACTGGAATGGCTGAAGATCAGGAATTACCGCATCTTCTGGATACTGACAGGAATGTACCTGCTGGCCTTACTGGTCATTACATCCGGAGGCGAATTCTTTCTTCAGTGGCTGAAAAATGAAGGGGCCGATTTCAAGGGTATTGATCCCACGATCATCCCCATCAACGATTTCCCCGACATCTGGCAAAACACCACCTATCTTGCCTCTTATGTTATTTTTCTGCTCGCATTCATAGTGATCATTTCCGTTAATAACGACATCACTTATCACACTCTCCGGCAAAACATTATTGATGGCATCAGCAAAAAAGAATACCTGACGAGTAAAATGCTGATGATCATCGCGATGGCTGCCATTAGCACACTTTTCATTTTCTTTGCCGGGCTGGTGAACGGAGCCATTTATTCCCACGTGTGGGGAGCAAAATACATTTTCGGTGAAATGGAGTTTCTCTGGGCATTTTTTTACCAGATCATTATTTTTTGTACCCTGGCTTTTCTACTGGCAATGGTCATCAAAAAAGCCGGGTTTGTAATCGTGGCGCTGTTTCTTTACACGATCATGTTTGAGCCTATCGTTACCGCCATTATGATCAACGCGCCTTTCTTTCGTGACAGCCTGGCTCCCGATATCGCACAATTTTTCCCGGTAAAAGCCATAAATAACCTTATCAGCGTTCCGTTTGGCCGGTATATTTTTATGGAAATATCGGATTACATACCAATTAAAGCCCTCGCCATCGCAACGGGTTGGTTTGCAGTTTATCTCGGGTTGATCTATTATATTCTGAAAAAGAGGGATTTGAAGTAACACGGTGAATTATTCCGGTAATATTTCCGTCCGAACGGTATCAACCGGGCGAATGCAATCCCCACCTTAAAAAAGTGCAAGCAGCAAACATCCGTCGTAAGGTCCGGATGAGTGTTGATCTTTTATTCTGTCGTCAAAAAAGATTATCTCATTTATTTTGTATATTGGGGCTTTAAATGTCAATTTGATTTTTAATTCCTAACCAAAAAACCCAACAAATTATAATCGCTATGAAATCAGAAAATAAAATGTATCTATTTTTTATTTTTCTTTCACTATTGTATTGGAATCCATTGAGTTTTTTTTTCATCTACGGTAAAACTCCTGTTTATTCCAGGATCACTATCCACATCCTGTTTGGGGTTGTTTTTGCAGTCGGATTATTATTGATGTTTATTATCTATAAAAACAAGTTAAATAATAAAATAAGGAACATTGTTCTTGTTGCTGCTTTTACCGGGATTACATTTGCAGTATTAGTTATCCTTGACGGTACTTTAGGATTGATTATTAACCAAAAAGAAAAGCCTGCACAAGTGCAGGAAGGTTTAATTTTTAAACCGAATACCATAGCGCACTACCAGACTGCAGAATTTGAATATGAAGCCAGAATAAACAGCCTGGGACTTCGTGACCGGGAAATTGAAATTAATAAAGGTAACCGATTCAGGATCTTATGCTTTGGAGACTCGTGGACTTTTGGCTGGGGTGTGAATGTTGAAAATAGCTGGCCAAGAAAACTCGAACAATATCTGCATAACAATGGTTATGAAAATACAGAAGTAATTAATTGCGGTGAACCGGGACAATACACAAGAACTTATTTAAAAAACATGGAAAAAATCATAACCGTTTTAAAAGCTGATTTGGTTTTGGTCGGAGTTCTGCAATTAGATGATTTAAATCAACTTCTCGATAACAAATTTATTGTTAACAAAAAAAAAGAAAAACCTTTTAAAGAAATCGAATTTGCTTTTGTCAAATTCCTGAAATACTCATTTGAAAACATATTGTCGCTATTTGGGAATAAGAATCCAAAAACAATAGAAATTAAGTCAAACAATTTAAGTTTGTCCAAATCAATACTTGAAAAATTAAACCCCCTGCAAAATATTTATTTTAACACCTTTGATGATTCATTACGCAACCTTTTCTTAACGGGAAATCTGAACCCACGTTTGGTAGAAAGCTATATTGACTTTCCGAATGCTCATTTTATATTTAACAACCCGAAACATCCTGCAACAATATTTGCAATACGGGAAATGAATAAGGATATTAAAAAAATGAAACAGATTTGTTTTAATAATAACTCATCTCTTATTTTCATAAATCTGCCAACAAACCGTATGACAGGTCATAAAGTTGTCCGTACATCGACCGATTTCTTAAATCCGTACTTTGAAAAACACAATCATATAGATTCCATTTATCGTTCAATAGCTGAAAAAAATCAGGTGCCTTACATAGAACTCACCGGTCATTTTATCAACTTAAAGGATAAAACCGGATATTTTTATAAATATGACGGCCATCCAAACAAGAACGGTTATCAGGAAATAGCCGATTTTATTGGCAAGCAACTTATTGCAGGGGATTATATAACAAAATAGCCGAATGGTACTTAAAATACCTTTAAAACAGAAACGAATAACAGTAAACAGAATCATTTAAAAGATAGTTTCGCCATTTGATCAAAGAACATCTTCTGGTTATTTCCACACAGGTAATGCAGGAATATTACAATATTGCGACCCTGAAACTTGGCCTCGACAAACTTTTTGTTAAAAAGACAATAGAAATGTTTGATGTTTATGAAATAATTGTCTTACAGCCGCAGGTCATTTTTAATGCCATCGATATTCAAGTCCTGAACAAGCTCTCATACTGGGACAGTCTGATCGTCAGCGCTGCCAGAAGTGCCAACTGCAATATGATCCTCACAGAAGATATGAACGACGGGCAGGTGATCAACGGCATTAAAATCCAAAGTCCTTTTACCCTTACTTTGCAATAGTTTTATCTACTGACGGCCCCTGTGAAGACAAAACGCACATGGATTGATTTTTTAATGAAAGAATGGCTGCTTCTGGCAGCATTTACAGGTTTTTTGCTGACATCGGGATATCTTAGAAAATTACCTTCATATTCGGTTCAGGAAATTACAAAATAATATTTTGAGACCTTCCGTACCGGAAAAAATAATTCAGAATTTGACCAGCTTACCCGTAAAAACTTTATCCCCTTTTTCCAGGCGGTAAAAATAGATTCCAGGAGAGAACCCGCTGCCATCAATGTTGAAATTCATTTCACCGGATGAAGCCGGAGTCCTGGTTACTGAAAATACAACTTCTCCCCTGCTGTTATAAATCACAAAAATGATCTGATCGTTATTTTGTCCCGGAACCTCCACAGTGATCCTGTCAATAAAAGGATTAGGAAAGACTTTAGGCCTTCCTTCCTGATCAGGTTCGTCACCCGTGCCCAACACTTCAGGAAGCAGGGTTATTGTTTTAAGCGCGGTCAATGTATTGCTCCAGTTGTCTGTCAGATCAAGTTTCAGGAAATATGCACCCGGTTCGATGTTTTGAGTATCCCAGTTCAATAAAACATCTTCCCTGATTTCAGTTTCCTGTTGTGTACCGATGGGATACCAGGTTGTTGTATCACTGGCTTTCTGGTAAAACATTGCATAATGATCAAAATTCATCAGGTCGCTTGTGGCACCTTTGTCAATCCAGGCAGAGCCCGCAATTTTAACTTGTGAGTTGGTAAAACCCGAAGCCGGTGAAGCAATATTTGCCATCCATATTACCGAGCCCGGATCAAATTCAGGAGTGGCCGTAATTGAAGACTGAACCAGCATCAATATGGAATTCTGCAAGGCCTGCACTAGGCCGTTCATCATGGTGGAATAGGCAAAGATCACGAAACTGTTGCTGCTGCTTCGCAGCGAGGAAGTCAGTGAAGAAAAACCGATAACGGAAAAGGTGGTGTCGGTTGCAAAAAAATATCCTCCGCTGCCATCAATATAGGTTTGGAAGACATTGACTTCCGAACGGCCCATCACACCTATCTCCCCCAGTATGCACCCTTTAACATCCACATAAACCGAATCAAAAGTATAAATGCTCCAAGTCATGACATTACAATTGATAAGATGTAAATACCTGTCATCCAAAGGGGCTGTAAAATTTTCATATTGGTTGTTGTTTACCAGGCCGCTGACATTTACCGAATCGCTGCCTCTGAACTGCATTCCGATTGTCCGGATTTTTGAATTCGATACCGTTACTTCCGAGCCGTTCGAGGGCATCATGCCCCACATCACATTTTTACAGGAATTAATTGAAATACTATAATTTACTCCCGAAACACCGGGCAATGAATTATTAAAAATGTAAGAATCTACCTGACTTCCCTCCGGAAACGAAATATCAACATTAGCCCCATCACGAAATGAATGCCATAACAAAACAGTGGTGGCATTTTTAATATTCAGGTTTACATTCTCATCTATGACAAACTCCCCTGCCATATCTATGGAATCAATTGTAATTGACGAATTACCATACATTCCAACTGTGGAAAAGTCCGGTTTTATCACATTAATAAGTTCCAGTGAAGCATCGTCAACCGTAGCCATGGTATGCACAAGTCCTCCGAAATCCAGTGTGGAATTGTGAACCTTCATGGAAGAGTTGCCGGTCAGTATAATATTCCGCTGATAGAAATATTCCTGTGGGAAATACAATGTTGAGGAATCCACGATGACTTGTGCATCCTGCACGGTAAACAGGTCACCGAGCAGGGTGGCTTTGGCATTCCTGAATCTTAATATGCCGTCTCCCAAAACGATGATGGGGCCGGGTTGCAACCATTCCGATTCGATAACCAGTTCATCACCGGGGGTTGCCCCGATCACCAAGGTGTCACCAAGATAAACCGTGTCAGGGGAAACGAATGAAAGAGGTAGTTTTTCCTTTATTTCGAGTATGTGGGTTAATGTCCGTTGCAGCTTTTTAAATTGGTGGGGCTTGAGAATAATCTCATCCTTTTTTTTGATCAATGCCCGTTCAATGAACTGACGGTTAAGGAATTTATTTGCTTGTTGAATATTTTCCTGAAGTAGTTTTTCCGGCTGAACCTGAGAAAAAACAGGAATAGTAATTAAAAAGGCCAAGATCGTAGAGAAGTACTTTGATTTGTTCATATGTTTTCAGATTGGTTTTTGTTGGTTTTTTTTATTTGTTACTGCCTGCCATGTGCAGGCTGTTGCTTATTTCACCCTGACGATTTTTTCAACCCCGTTTACCTGGTTCAGCTTGGCGATAAGCTGATCGAGGTGTTCATGGTCTTTTACCATCACACTGACCCGTCCTTCGAAATGTTTACCTTTTTTCCTAAAATTGATGGAACGCATATTTACCCGAAGATCATCTGTAATCGTCCGGGTTATGGCACTGACAACGCCCAGCTCGTCGGTTCCGGTAATTTTCAGATTGGTTATTGAAAAAACTTTTTCTTCGCTTTTTATCCATTTCACCGTCATCACGCGGTATGGAAATCTGGAGATCAGATTTTTTGCATTGGGGCAGGATTGACGGTGGATGGTTAATCCACCCATTGTGGTTACAAAGCCGAAAACCAGATCGCCGGGAATGGGGTTGCAACATTTTGCCAGCCTGTAATTCATGTTTTTCAGGTTCTCGCCAATGTAAATAATGTCTTGTGTTTCAAGCTGTTTTTCTTTTTCTTCCGTCTTTACCTCGACATTCTCCTGATTTTTTGGCATGTTGTCAGCTTCAATAAATTCAATGAGCTGCTTTTTGATCAGGGACATTTCAATTTTATTCTCGGCTATCAGGTAATACAGGTCAACCGCCGTCTCCAGTTTATAATGCCTCACTAATACATTGATCAGGTCTTCCGAGCTTTTGATCTTCCAGTGTTTCAGTTTACGCAAAAGCATCTCCTTCCCGGCTTCGGCTTCTGCATATTTTTCTTCTTTCAGTTGTCTTTTAATCCTGGTACGTGCTTTTTCCGTAACCACAAAAGCCAGCCAGTCGAGTTTGGGTTTCTGGTTTTTTGACGTAATGATATCCACCTTGTCACCGTTTTGCAACGCATATCTTATGGGTACAATCCGGTTATTCACACGTGCACCTTTACATGTCGCTCCCACCTGTGTATGTATCTCATAAGCAAAATCCAGCACCGTGGCGCCTGCTTTGAGTTGTTTCAGGTCACCTTTTGGGGTAAACACGAAAATTTTATCCGTATGATTTGACGCACTGCGATACAGGTCATCGTGGATGATCTGATCAGGATTTTCAAGAATATCGCGCACCTGGCTGAGCCAGTCCTCAGTGTCTTTCTTTTTCATCACACCCTTGTATTGCCAGTGTGCTGCCGTACCTTTTTCGGCCACCTCATCCATTCGTTTGGTACGTATCTGAACTTCCACCCATTTGTTGTTTTTTCCGAGAACTGTCGTGTGCAGCGATTCATAACCGCTTGCTTTGGGTGTGGTGATCCAGTCACGTAACCGCTTGGGATTGGGCTGATACAGATTGGTAACAATAGAATAAACTTTCCAGCATGCTTCTTTTTCTTTTTTCAAAGGGGTATCAATGATTATACGGATGGCAAACAAGTCGAACACTTCCTCGAATTCAACATTCTGTCTTTTCATTTTGGCATAAATGGAAGGGATGGATTTGGTGCGCCACTTGATATCAAATTTAAACCCCTGTTCGTAAAGCGCACGGTTAACAGGCCTTATAAATTCCTGGATGTAAACCTCTCGCTTTTTCTTGGTCTCTCTTATTTTTCGCTGTATGGAATAATAAATGTCAGGATTCTCATATTGCATAACGCGTTCTTCAAACTCTGTTTTCACATTATACAAACCCAGACGGTGAGCAATAGGCGAATAAAGATATTTGATCTCATTGACAAATGCCCCGGCTTTGTCACCCAGGTGATCCAGGTTTCTGATGTCATTCAAACGGTGCGCCAGCTTGATGAGGATGACACGGATGTCGTTAACCAATGATAAAAATAAAGTGCTGAAAGCCTCCGATTGATAAGAAATACGTTCGGTACGAAGCCCGGAAATTTTATTAAACCCTTCCAGTATTTCCGCAACCTGATCCCCGAATTCATTTTTTATTTTCCCAAGCATCTTTTCAGATTTCATTTCTTCACCATGTAACAGGGAACAGACTGCCGATGTCGGCCCCAGGCCAATTTCCTTCATGGCCGTAATCGCTACGTTCAGATGATGCAAAATATACGGATCGCCATTAGGTAAAGTTTTTCCTTTATGGAAATCGCATGCAATATCAAAGGCTTGTTTGAGAATTTTCCTGTCTTCCTTAGAAAGCTCTGTGTTACAACTATTCAGCAGGAATAAAAATTTCTTCTGTATTTCTTCTTCCCTTTCCACAGCACTGTTTCGTCAATGATTCTTTTCCTTTTATTCATTACATCCCCTGAAAAACTTCCCCACAGGACAGAATATACTTTAAAATGATTCACTGATACTGTAACTCGTCCTGATTTATTGTTCCGGTCTTATCCTTTTGTTTTGTATGAATACAAAAATTCGGTAAACACCCCGGGATGTACGAATGAGAAATAAAATTACCTCGTTTTAAAACGGCAATATGATATGAATTATTATTGTTTCCTTTTATTTATCCTCTTCTTCTTTGATATCAGGAGGTACATCTGCTATTGATTCCCTCATTTTAGTATCAGCCTGAATATTTTGGAACTTATAATAATCCATAACGCCCAAATGTCCTGACCGGAATGCTTCGGCAACTGCTTTCGGGATTTCCGCTTCGGCCTGGATCACATTGGCACGGGCTTCCTGGGCTTTGGCTTTCATTTCCTGTTCGGCAGCCACGGCCATTGCCCTGCGTTCTTCGGCTTTGGCCTGGGCAATATTTTTATCGGCATCGGCCTGATCCATCTGGAGCACGGCCCCGATGTTTTTACCGATGTCAATATCCGCAATATCAATGGACAATATTTCAAATGCCGTTCCCGAGTCCAGTCCTTTTCCAAGTACGAGTTTGGAAATGGTATCCGGGTTTTCAAGGACAGCCTTATGTGAATCTGCCGAACCGATCGAGGAAACGATCCCTTCTCCGACACGGGCCAGCACGGTTTCTTCACCGGCACCACCCACCAGTTGCTGGATATTTGCCCGGACAGTAACACGGGCCAGTGCAATTAACTGGATACCGTCTTTGGCAACGGCAGCCACCCTTTTGGTGTCAATTACTTTCGGGTTTACAGACATTTGCACGGCTTCCAGCACATCACGACCGGCAAGATCAATGGCAGTTGCCGTTTTAAAGGTCAGATCCATATTGGCCTTATCTGCCGAGATCAGGGCATTGACCACTGCCTGGACATGCCCGCCTGCAAGATAATGGGCTTCCAGGTCATCCCGCTTCAAATGAAGACCTGCTTTTGTGGCGGCGATCATACTATTGACAATAGCACCCGGCGGCACTTTACGCCACCTCATCAGGATCAACTG
Source organism: uncultured Lentimicrobiaceae bacterium (assembly GCA_964567945.1). Taxonomy (GTDB): domain Bacteria; phylum Bacteroidota; class Bacteroidia; order Bacteroidales; family F082; genus JAADID01. The sequence continues at coordinate 49,662 of CAZMOS010000003.1, read as the reverse complement.
CAATAACGAAACCCTGACACCGGACACCAATGCTGTAAACCAGAGCCCTACAGGAATAAAATAAAAGAGAAGCCATAAAAGAAATATGGCGCCGATGCCGGCAGCAATAATTACATAAATGTTATCCATGATTATTTTTTTAAAGGTTTAACAAAAATTTTATTTCCTGAGATCTTTACGATCTCAATATCACTTTCCTGATCAATAAATTCGGAAAAGGCACTGACTTCAAAAAACTTGTCATCGAATAATGCTTTACCCATCGGGGTACAGCGCGAGACGGTCCTGCCTTTAACGCCGGGTTTCAATTCGGCATGGTCTATTGTCCTGACCTTGCTGCTGATCCGGGATTTAAGCATCACTTTGTTCCATGTTTTCGACCGCAGTGCCAGGATAAGACCGATGAGGTTCACCCCCAGCGTAATGGCCAGCGTAATGTTGCCTGCCTGCACTCCCTGCCGCGAATAAGCCAGCCAGATTCCGGCAACCATCAATGCAAATCCGATAATGCCGGCCACACCCGAACCCGGAATGACCAGTATCTCAAGCAGCAGCATCAGGATGCCCACGAGGATCAATATGATGATGACAGTCCACATTATAAAATTGCTATTCCATTCAAAATATTCATGTTAATCCTACTTTATTTCAACTGTTAACATCCTGTTTGTCATTTCCTGGTAACGGGGTTTCAAATCGTCAAGGGTCCCTCTTCTGACTTTACATTTTCCTTTGAAATGGGCGATCCATGCACAGTTTTCGGCCTGCATGGCATCTTGTTCGCACACTTCGATCAATGTTTCGATGACAAAATCAAAAGTATTAATGTCATCATTGTAAAGGATCAACGAGTGCAATTCCTCCTCTTTATGATCCACTTTGATTACCGGCGACTTTTTTTCTTTATGGTTCATAACGATTTTACGGATAACACAGCAGTAACAAATTTACTATAAAAAGCATACGGTTTGCAACTCAACCACGAAAGTTTTTTTTACTTTTGGTAACATCAAACCAAATTACATGAATAACTCTAAAATTATTATTTTTTCTCTTCTCTTTTTAACAATATTCTCAAACGGGTTGAAGTCGCAGGAAGAAAATGTTTGGAACCGGATACAGCCCACACCACAGGAACACTCATTGTTTTGCATCCGGCAAATTCCGGGAACCGAAACCCTTGTAACAGTTGGCAGTGGCTCTACCATCATGTATTCGGATGATGCGGGGGAAACCTGGGACATCACCCTCAATCCGGCCGGACTGCCCAATAACACCTGGTTTATTTCGGTGAACTTTTATGATGATCAGAACGGATATGCCGTGGCAAACTACGGGAGGATTATCCGCACAACCGACGGGGGACAAAACTGGGACCTGGTTTACGATAATTTTCAGGACAGCCTGAAAACAGGCAGGGCCGACATTTTTGTGTTTGACCCACAAACGGCTATCGTTGTCGGTTTCAACCGGCTGATACTGAAAACAGATGACGGCGGACAAAACTGGTACACTTACATTTGCCCGGATGGATTTTATCCCAATTCCATTGATTTTATCAATCAGGACACCGGTTATGTTGTAGGAAACACAGATTCAGCAATCATCCTGAAAACTGTGGACGGCGGGGACAACTGGAGCACTCAACTTTTTCCGAAAGAAGCAAATACGAATTTGTACGATATCTTTTTTATCAATGACAGCACGGGAATAATATCTGCTTTAAAAAAGGGAATTACGACAGTTGTTTACAAATCTTCTGATGCCGGAAAATCATGGAGTATCAAGCACAAAGAAAACGGAACATACAAAGCCGGTGAAATTGACTTCAAAGATGACCTTCACGGGGCTGTAAGGATTTTTTCCTGGTCATCCAGTTTCCTCTATACACAGGACGGAGGTGAAACCTGGGAGCCGGACTGGGATGATTTTTTCTATAATTATACCCCTTGCTATTCATTCTGTTACGGGCCGGGATATATGATCGGTGTTGGCGCTTATGGAAATATCGGAAGAAAAATTTCTGATGATGCCGAATGGGAAAAGCTTGCCTCGAATATCTATTATGGTAAATGCAGGAATGCCGAATTCATTTCCCCTCAAACCGGTTATGTACTTTTTACCGGAGGAGGTGGGGGAGGAGTACCTTCGAGCTACTTATTGAGAACAATAAACGGAGGATCCTCCTGGAATTATGTTACTCACGGAACAGAAGCTGAGAGTAATTTTAAATTCCTAAATGAAAATTACGGGTTTTGGGCAAGGAATCAATTTGAAGGTTTAAAACTGTTCAGGACAACAAATGGCGGAAGCTCCTGGGTATATCTTTATAATTTTGGCGATGCCGACCTGTATTATGATCAGCCGATATCCCTTACATTTCTTGATTCGCTTCATGGCATTATTGCCTGGATGGAAAAATCGTACATCACCGAAGATGCCGGAATAAGCTGGCAAAGTTTACTGACATTACAAATTGACAGAGATGAAATCAGAAGCGTGGATTATGTATCGGAAGACACGATTTTTATGAGCTGTCATACTTATTTCTTCCCGGTCGTATTCAGGTCGTTTGATGGGGGAGTTACATTCAGTTCGGATACGATCCCTCTGGATTATTACTACGCCAAAAAAGTTCATTTTATTGATCATTACACCGGTTTTCTGCTGGTAAACCGTTACGAATACGATACCGGGTCCATTTATAAAACGACCGATGCGGGCGAAACCTGGTACCCGACAGTCATAAATGACACGAATTATTCATCCTACAACGATGTCTTTTTCCCAACCCCCGATACGGGTTACGTTGTCGGTTCCGGAAATTACACCACGATGCTGAAAACCATTGACGGAGGAGAAACCTGGGATCCGGTGGATATTCCCTGCACATCAGCCCTTTCAAATGTTTGGTTTCTTGATGAATGGCACGGGTTTGTGTTTGGCAACAGCGGTGTGATCATGGAAACCCTGACAGGCGGCGTGGTGGGCAACAAGGAAAATCCTTTTTCTGGTAACGAACAAATATTCACGGTTGCGCCCAATCCTTTTTCAGGTCAAATACAGATTGAACTTAACCAACCCGGATCAGAAAAAATAAACATCGGGATTTTTACCCTTAACGGAAAACAGGTTTATCACGACAATATTTCGGAAAACATAACTATCCGAAAAATAACCGTTAATCTGACATCGCTATCGCCGGGCATTTATTTTTGCAGAATTGTTCAGGGAAATACCGCAAGCACCCGGAAAATCGTGAAAATGTAATTATCTAAACCCTCTGAACTCCAAACTCTGAACTCTGAACTCCAAACTCAAAACTCTACACTCCATGCTCACCCCCCTTCACTCTCCCGTAATCCTTCCCATGGTTCCCGAAATGATCTTCATCCTGAATTCTTTGGCTGGTGGCTCATCCGATTCAAAGCGGCGCACATAACCGATCACAAGTTCCGTTTCGCCAAAGCCAACGGTTTTAAACCAGAATGTATAGGTTCCGCCCGAGCCGATCTTATCGCCGGAGGGCATATACCCCGGTTGCCCTGTTTGTTGAACAACAGAGGAATCCAGTTTTAACACATTCCAGGAATAGCCGGTGGAAGCATTCCCTTTTAATTCAATCATGAAAGGGGTTTCCAGGTCAAGCTCAACAGTACGGCCACTGTCCTTCATTGTAAAGGGTTTATTGGTACATCCTGACAACAGAACAACTGAAATGAAGAAAATAAATATGGCGTGTTTTAACATTTTTCAGTTTTTGCAAAGTTAACAATAAGCCTGACAGGTTAAATCATTAATTTTGCTCTCTGATGCAGGATTTCAAAACTTTTACATACCGGCTGGCCTACAGGCTTCAGCATGAAAAACTTCCGGGACTGGAAGCACAACTCATCATGGTTCCGCTAACACGGCTGAAAGAATTAAGAAGTAAACGTTTCGGTGTGCTGCCTAAAAAAAGCGCAGTTCTCCTCCTTTTTTATCCCCATAAAGGAAAAATAAAACTGATTATGATCAAAAGGCCAAAAGACAACAGTGTGCACAGCGGACAGATCGCTTTTCCGGGCGGAAGTTTTGAAGAAGAAGACAAAAAACTTTCGCAAACAGCCTTGCGTGAAGCAAACGAAGAGGTGAACGTTGATCCGTCAACAGTCATGGTTATCGGACAACTTTCACACATCCATATCAATCCAAGCAATTTTGATGTTACACCGTTTATCGCTTATACTCTTTCCCGCCCGGAGTTGAAAGGCAACAACGAAGTGGACAAAATCCTCGAGATCAGTCTTGACGAACTGCTCAACCCGGGAAATATCACAAACAAAATCGTAAGAAACAGCCGGGGAGAAGAATTTGATGTTCCCTGTTTTTTCATTCAGAATGAGATCATCTGGGGTGCTTCAGCCATGATGCTCGCCGAACTCATCACAATCATCCCGGAACAGTTTAAAGTTTGATGATCTACTGTTCCGCTGTTCGATTATTCGATTAACCCGGCCATAATCCCGATAGCTATCGGGAGGACAAATGATTTGTTTCACTCAAGTATCCTCTATCCATCCATCATTCCATTCTTCCATCCATCATTCCATCAATCCTGTATCAAGCATCCAATATCCAGTATCCGGATTGCAACCACTGCACAAACTGCACCCCTATTCCTTTATATTTCTACGCTTTGCACCCTTCTCAAATCACAAATCACTAATCGCAAATCACCAATCACAACTCACCAATCCAAGATTCACTTACTTTTGCCATTGAATTAAAAAGAATCTTTTATGAACAGATCCGTTTTTCAGATGACCAAGATCATTGCCACCCTCGGGCCTGCCAGCTCTTCGGTTGAAACGTTAACCAGGCTGATCAAAGCCGGAGTACGCGTTTTTCGCATCAATTTCTCCCACGGTAGTTTCGATGATTTTGACAAGCTGATCGAAAATATACGCAAAGCCGAAAGGAAAACTTCTGTTTATGTTGCTATTCTGGGCGACTTATCCGGTCCAAAGATCAGGGTGGGTAAAGTAATTCCCGGCGGGGTCATGTTGAAAGAGAAACAAAAAATCAGATTTGTTAAACAGGATGTGTTGGGAGGATCCGCTGGAAATGAATTTACCTTTTCCACAACCTACCCACACATCATTGATGAAGTAATTCCGGGTGAAAAAATTTTGCTTGATGATGGAAACATCGAACTGAAAGCCATCTCAAAAGAAACCAAAGGCAGAAATGCATACCTTGAATGTGTAGTGATGGAAGGTAACCTGCTGACATCCTCCAAAGGCATTAACCTTCCTGAAACCAGATTATCGTTGCCTTCCCTGACCAAAAAAGATTATGCCTGTGTGGATTATGCCGTTAAAAACAGGTTTCACTTCCTTGCATTGAGTTTTGTGAGAAGCAGCCGTGACGTAATTGCCATTAAGAAAAAACTTAGTGAATATTCGGCCAGACCAAAAGGGTTGAACATTACCAGCGGCGACCTGGGCTTTTCGACAACTTTCGAGGAAGACAACTTTATTCCGGTGATCAGTAAGATTGAAAAGCCTCAAGCCATTGAGAACCTGGAATCTATAGTCCACGAGTCAGATGGTATCATGGTTGCCCGCGGTGACCTGGGAGTGGAAATGGACCTCGCCGAAGTGGCTATTCTTCAAAAACAGATCATCAAAATGTGCAAAAGCCAGGGGAAACATGTCATTGTGGCTACACAGATGCTGCAAAGCATGATTGAAGAACCGGTTCCTACACGTGCGGAAGTATCGGATGTAGCCAATGCAATCATTGACGGCGCTGATGCCATCATGCTATCAGGGGAAACTGCCGTCGGCAAACATCCTGTAAAAGCGGTGAAGATGATGGCAAGGATAGCACACAATACAAGCGATTATCTCAAAGAAAAACAAACGGAAAAAGGACAGTTTATCGCATATGCCGGATTGCTGAAAAGAAAAGCAGCCATGGCCCGCGGGGTAAACATTATTTCGCAGGATGTCAGGGCAAAATACATTGTCACCTGGGCACACTCCGGTGGCAGCACAGCCATGCTTTCGTTGCAGAAAATGCAGATTCCCATTATCGCTTTCGGGGAAAACGTTTCAAGACTGGAACAATTGACAATCTTATACAGCGTTTACCCTGTCCAAATGGAACAACCTGCTTCGGGTAGCAAATTCATCGCCAAAGTTGACCGGTTCCTGCTTGAAAACAGACTGGCCAGAAAGGGCGATCATGTGATCATCGTTGCCAGCAGCCCAATAACACTTCGCGGGGTAACCAACAGAATGGTGATCCATGTTGTGGGCGAAACGACTGAAAGATAACTTGCACAATTGGACACGATCATTACTCTGATTTTATGAAAAGGGCTTTGAAATGTACCAAAATGTTTTTAAAACAGATGAATGGAAAATGGGGAAAAGCAATCAGAAAAAGTCAGTTTATCTTTAAAAATTACATGATCTTCTTTATCAATTTCCCCTTCCGGGGCGGATAAACTAATATAAAAAACGTGATAAAAGAACCATCAAACCCTCTCGGCCATTAATCTTCCTTTATTTCAATGATAATCGGGTCATTCGCCCTTACACCCAGCAAAGATGAGGCATTGCCTTTGTTAATGGCAATTTCAAGCAATCCGTTGCTCGCAAACAGGGCGGCGATCTCACCGGGACGGGAGTCGCTGTAAGCTTTCTGAATGGAGTTAACCGTATAAGACCTGAAAGAAATTTCAAACTTCTTGTGATTCACCACCTTTTTGAAAAGTGTTTCGCTGATGTTGGTCACCAGATTCTCATAATTGTCAACATGCAGCACCATGCCGCGGATCATGTTTTCACTGACCACAGGTTCGAAGGAGAATTTTTCGATGAGTTTTTCTTTTTCATTACCCAGTTCTTCCAGTTTGCCCCCTTTGGCAAGATGAACGGCGGCTTTTACAAAACGATCCCTTTCCGAAAACGTAAACTTTTCACTTTCCTGGATAATGTCAAGGGCAACGGCTTTTTCCGGTTGTTTCCCGAAGATCAGCGAAAAAATGCCGTTGTCAGTACCAATAAAATACTGATTATCGAAAAGCACAGCCACATGAGGGCTGTCAATGGACTCTTCGGAATTCAACCCGATGATATGCACAGTACCGTCAGGGAAACTTTTGTATGCATTTTTCAGGATGTAGGCTGCCTCGTTGATGTTGAATGGCTGGATTTCGTGAGAAATATCCACAATACTGGCCCCGGGGTAATGTTGATATATCATACCTTTTACCGATGACAGATAATAGTCTTTCAGCCCCCAGTCACTTGTCAGTGTAATTACCCCCATGTATTGCCGGTGAAATGTTAATGAAAAAATCTGTTATCAAAATTATAAATTTTAACGCCCCTCAGGTTTATTTTTTAATAATTTTGAAACATACACTTGTTAATTATTATCGAATAGCTGAATGAGCGAAAGTATATTGCAACTGGATGCGGGAAGCCCCCTTGATATCTATGGGCCGGGCGATAAATACCTGAACGAAATAAAAGAATTGTTTCCCAAACTGAAAATCATTGTCAGGGGTGAACTCATCAAACTGATAGGCGAGGACAAGGAAATACAACTTTTTGAAAAGCGGTTTGACCTGTTGATGATTTATTATGATAAATTCGGGAAACTGACCGAAGATGCCGTACGGCAGATCATGGGTGAAGAGGATAACATAACGACCCGTCAGGGAGGTGAGGATGTGCTGGTTTACGGCAGACATGGAAAACTCATCAGGGCTCTGACACCAAACCAGAAAAAAATGGTGGAAAGCAGTGCTGTCAACGATCTGCTGTTTGCTATCGGCCCGGCGGGAACAGGAAAGACATATACGGCTGTCGCACTGGCTGTCAGGGCTTTGAAAAACAAGCAGGTAAAAAAGATCGTCCTGACACGACCGGCTATTGAAGCAGGGGAAAGTCTCGGATTTTTGCCGGGCGACATGAAAGAAAAATTAGACCCTTATCTGCAACCGCTGTATGATGCTCTGCGCGACATGCTCCCTACCCAAAAGTTTCTGTCTTATCTTGAAGACGAAACCATCGAGATAGCACCGTTGGCTTTCATGCGTGGCCGGACACTGAGTAATGCCTTTGCCATCCTTGACGAAGCTCAAAATGCTTCAACGAGCCAGTTGAAAATGTTCCTTACGCGAATGGGTAAATCATCCAAGTTCATCGTGACGGGTGATGTAACACAGATTGACCTTCCGCGCAAAAAGCAATCGGGACTGTTGCAGGCACAGGAAATCCTGAAGGGTATCAAAGATGTTGATTTCATCTATCTTGATGAAAGGGATGTGGTCAGACACCGGCTGGTGACCCGGATTATTGAGGCTTATAATAAATTAGACGAACAATCATAAAAATATGAAAGAAGCAATTATCAAAACCGATTTTCATTTTCCCGGCCAGAAAAGCGTTTATCATGGCAAAGTAAGGGATGTCTATAATATTGACGATAAATACCTGGTGATGGTAGCCACCGACCGTATTTCCGCTTTCGACGTGGTGCTGCCCCGGGGAATTCCGTATAAGGGCCAGGTATTGAACCAGATTGCGTCCAGGTTTCTGGATGCCACGGCAGATATCGTTCCCAACTGGAAGATCGCCAGCCCTGATCCTATGGTAACCATCGGCCGGTATTGCAAACCTTTTCCTGTAGAGATGATCATCCGGGGTTATCTTACCGGCAGTTCATGGCGTACCTATAAAAGCGGAGCCCGTGAGATTTGCGGTGTTCCCATACCCGGCGGGATGAAAGAACACCAGCGTTTTCCCGAACCTATTGTAACCCCTACAACCAAAGCCGAAGAAGGCCATGATGAAGATATTTCACGGGAAGAGATTATCCGTCAGGGATTGGTATCCGAAAAGGATTACCAGAAGATGGAGGAATATACCAGAAAACTTTTTCAAAGGGGAACCGAAATAGCGGCATCCAAAGGACTTATACTGGTGGACACGAAATATGAGTTTGGGAAGATTGGTGATCAAATTTATTTGATTGATGAAATTCACACGCCGGATTCGTCCCGTTATTTTTATGCCGATGAATACGAAAAAAGGTTTGCCAAAGGGGAACCGCAAAAACAGCTATCCAAAGAGTTTGTCAGAGAATGGCTGATGGCAAACGGTTTCCAGGGAAAAGAAGGCCAGCAGGTGCCCGAAATGACCGATGAGTTTGTGAAAAGTGTTTCCGAACGTTATATCGAACTTTACGAGAAGGTTACCGGGGAAACATTTAATCGTGTTCCCACAGAAGGCGTGCTGGAAAGAATAGAAAAAAACATCCTTGGTTTTCTTGAAAATGAAGGCTAACGAAGCGCTCCTGTCAGTTTGATCAACATCTCCGCCTTATCGTTATTATCATCCACGCGATACATGATGACCATTTCGCTGATCATCCGTTCAATGATCACCAGGTTGGTGCAAGGTAAGAAATAGGAAGCCCTGGTTTGAACATTGGCCTGTTTGATGTAATGCTCAATTTCATTTTTTGTGAATGCCGACCCTTTGTTGACGACGGCAATATAAAATAATACTTCTTCTTCCCCGTATGCTTCGGGCGGTTTAATGGGTTGGCTATCATCCATGTAAGCCAGAACGAAGTGTTGATGCAGGTCAACGCCAAATATGGGAATGTTCAGCTTTTGAGCCAGGCTGATATACAGGATCCCCAGTGCGATCGCGCTTCCTTTTTTGGAGTCCAGTAAATTGTTCAGACAATAATCACTTACTTTGGTTTGCTGGGGAAACTGCCCCCGAAATTTATACACATCATAAAAAATGTGATTGAGCACCTTTACTTTTTCAAGAGCCGTCAGGTTTTCATTGATCTCCAGCCACATATCCTTATTTAACCGGTCGAATATCTTTCTGTACTTATCTTCATCATGGTCAGGGTACTGAAACCGTGTGAGAATAAAAAAAGCTTCGATCAGGTTATCAGAGTGAAATTTGGCCCAGTTTTCAAGCGCAAAATAAATGTCGTTGAACCGGATTTCATTAATCAGTTTTTCGATGCGGCCAATGTCAGCTTCGCCGGTGGCTTTCATCCAGGCATCTTCCAGAAGAGGAATGGCTGATTTGCCGTAGCTGGCGATCTTTTGTTTGATGGATTTGAAGTTTACTTCATTGGGCTCATCCATCATACTGATCAGTGCACTTAGCTCTTTTATTTTATCATTGTCAGTCAATGGATAACGGTTAAAAACAGGGTAAAAGTATATCACCATTCACCCGGCAAATGTTAAATATTCAATAATTTATCACAAACGGAATGTTGAAAAACCGGAAACGTAATCATAAATTTTGTGAATACCTTTAAAACTTCTTTTTGAGGCCGGTATTCCAAAATTAATAAAGTCCTGCCTATTCAACAGTTACAAGGAAATAATTCTTTTTCCCTTTCTGGATAAGGATGTATTTGTTGTTCAGCAGGTCATGGGCACCGATGCGGTAACTTTCGTTGATTTTCTGTTTGTTGATGGAGACACCGCCGTCTTTGATCATCCGGCGGGCTTCCCCGTTGGATTTAAAAACCCCCGTCTTCCCGGCCAGGAAATCCAGAAGTCCTATTCCCGCTACAAAATCAGCTCTCGAAACTTTCGACTGGGGAACGCCCTTGAATACACTTAACAACATCTTTTCGTCCATTTTCTTCAGCATTTCGGTGGTTCCTTTTCCAAAAAGGATCTGCGATGCTTCGATGGCCGCATTGTAGGCTTCTTCTGAATGAACCCGGATGGTAATGTCTCTGGCCAGCGCTTTCTGAAGAGTCCTGAAATGTGGCGCCTCACGGTGATCTTTGATCAGCCCATCTATTTCTTCTTTTGAGAACAGGGTAAATATTTTGATGTACTTTTCGGCATCCTCATCAGAGGTGTTGAGCCAAAACTGGTAGAACTCGTAAGGTGAAGTTTTTTCGGGGTCAAGCCACACATTACCACTTTCGGTTTTCCCGAACTTGGTGCCGTCGGCTTTGGTGATCAGCGGACAGGTCAGTGCAAATGCCTGTTCATCAGAACCCAGCTTACGGCGGATCAGCTCAATGCCTGTTGTGATGTTTCCCCATTGGTCCGAGCCGCCCATCTGAAGTTTGCAGTTTTCATTTTCATAGAGGTAGAGAAAATCGTAGCCCTGAACCAACTGGTAGGAAAATTCAGTGAACGACATCCCCTCGCTGTTTTCGCCGCTGATCCGTTTTTTCACCGAATCTTTCGCCATCATATAGTTTACGGTCAGGTGCTTGCCGATGTCGCGGATGAAATCCAGAAATGTGTAATCTTTCATCCAGTCATAATTATTGACAAGAATGGCTTTGTTTTCAATGTCCGTTTCAAAATCCAGGAAATGTGCCAGTTGCTTTTTGATGGCATCCTGATTGTAACGCAGCATTTCTTCATCCAGCAGGTTACGTTCCTGAACTTTACCTGACGGGTCTCCGATCATGCCTGTGGCTCCCCCGACCAGTGCAATGGGTTTGTGTCCTGACATCTGCAGGTGTTTAAGCATCATCACCCCCACCAGGTGCCCGATGTGCAGCGAATCGGCAGTGGGGTCAATCCCCACATAACCGGCAGTCATTTCCTTGTTCAGTTGTTCTTCGGCTCCCGGTGTCATGTCGTGGATCATTCCGCGCCACCTCAATTCTTCTACAAAATTCTTCAGTTGTTTCACCATTCTAAAATTTTGCACAAAGATAGATAAGAACGGGGATATCTGGAAATATTCGGATGCAGTTGTTGCAGTTGTTGCAGTTGTTGCAATTTGTTCAAATAAACGGTGTAACCATCTCTGTCAGTTCCCTGTCCCTGTCTGCCGTTCGCAGTTCAGGCAGGCGGACAGGCGGGCTTCAGGACGGGGATTTATGAAACCGTCCAATACCTTTTATTACCTTTGCCTCCATGATCATGGTTACAGGAGGAACAGGATTTGTCGGCGCTCATTTGCTTTTCCATCTGACTAAAGAGGGGAAGCAGGTGAAAGCATTGAAACGTCCCGGGTCAGATATCACTTTAGCCAGGAAAATCTTTTCTTATTATTCGGAAAATCCCGATGACCGGTTTAACCTTGTTCAGTGGGTTGACGGTGACATTCTGGATTACTATTCACTGACAGATGCTTTTGAAGGGATTACCCAACTGTACCATGCTGCGGCTATGGTCTCGTTTCATGGCAAGGACCGTGGAAGGGTGATCAGGATTAATGCCGGGGGGACTGCCAACGTGGTGAATGCTGTGCTGGAGAAAAATGTGAAAAAAATGTGTTATGTCAGCACGGTGGGCGTGTTGGGACGCGACAACAAAGGATTGACAGACGAAGAGACTTACTGGAATGCTTCCACCAAAAGTTCGGTTTATTCAAAAAGCAAGTATGAAGCCGAACGCGAAGTATGGCGAGGTATTGCCGAAGGACTGAATGCCGTCATTGTCAATCCCTCCATTATCGTCGGCCCCGGAAACTGGCATGCCGGCAGCCCGCAGGTTTTTGAAACCATGTGGAAAGGGCTGAAGTTTTACACAAGCGGCATGAACGGCTTTGTGGATGTGAATGACGTAGTGAGAGCAATGATCATTTTAATGGAGGGTGAATTTTCCGGTGAGCGGTATATCATCAGCGCCGAAAATGTAAGCTACAAACAATTTTTCGATTGGATGGCTACCGCCATGAGCCTGCCTGCCCCAAAATACAAAGCTGGCCCTGTTCTGAGCGGTATCGGCTGGAGAGTACTGAAACTCGCCGGTATGCTAACAGGAAAAAAATCGGGCATCACCCGCGAGACAGCCAGAACAGCCAACCGGGTTTACCGCTATTCAAATGAAAAATTCATCAAAGCAACAGGAATGAAATTCACTCCGGTTAAGGCAAGTGTGGAAAAGACATCGGAACTTTTTCTAAGAGATATGAAAAGGAAAAGGTAATAGAATGGCGAATGGATAGAACTGTGCGGATGACCTCGATAGGTGTGTAGATCGTCCAAAAGAAACCTGTCGGGGCTATCAAAAAAGTATAAATACCGGTGTTTAGATGGTATATTTCTCTTTATCGGATGGATAGTCAGTCGTGGGTAAACCAGCCTTATTTCTCCAGCACCACCATCGCACTGGCTATGGATTTCACATGGGAAATGGAAAGGTGAATGTGTTTAACTTTTTGTTGTCCGAGGTATTCTTTGACTTTTCCCAGGGGATTGATATAAGGCTTACCCAATTCATCGTTCAGCACCTCGATTTCGCGGAAGGCCATACCGTAACGATAACCGGTGCCCAGTGCTTTGAAAAACGCTTCTTTGGCGGCAAAACGGGCGGCGTAACACTGGTACATGGTCACTTTACCTTTACCGCAGTATTCCTGTTCGGCAGATGTGTATAGCTTATCGCGTAAAGCATCGTTATTTTCCAGATGCCGCTGCATCCGCTCTACTTCGATGATGTCTGTGCCTATTCCAAAGATCATATCATTGTTTTGTTTCACGCGGAGGCGCGAAGGCGCAAAGCTGATTTAATAGTTGATATACCTTTGTATCTCTGCGACTCTGCGTGAGAATTCTTCCCAAAAATAATGCAAATGCTTATTTCTTCAACAAGGCATCCGCTTTCTTTTGTGCATCCTGCCTCACCTTGCCGGCTTGTTTTTGTGCTTCTTTTAAGAGTGCACCGGCTTTTTCGTCGGCTTCCGTTCTGACCTGGTTGATTTGTTTGTCCGCTTCCGATCTTATTTTTTTGATAGCTTCTTTGGCGGCAAATTCTGCCAGCGGCCCCTGCTTTTTGGCTTCATCCATCAGCAGTTTGGCCTGTTTATCCGCTTCGCGATTCAGTTTGGCGATGGCGGCATCTGCATCTTTCTTTAAGGCATCCGCCTGTTTACGGGCTTCGGCCATGATCTGTTTTGCATGACGATCAGCATCATCCAGAATTTTTTGTGTTTGCTTCCGGAGTTCCTCGTTCACCTCTTTGGCAATTTCCGCTTTGGCTTTTTTTATCAGGTCGTCGCTGCTCTGTTTTGAACCGACTGTCACTTTCGGATCGGAAAGCGTTCCACTGACCGTAATGCCCACTTTGATGGTTTTAGGGAGTTCATATTCAATACCGTATCTTTTTGCCTCTTTGGCCAGGTTGTCCAGCAGGTCGTTTGCCGTTCTGTCCAGTTTGTCGGTAGGTACATTCATCGTAATGGCATATTCTATGGATTGGTCAAGCCCTGTCCATCCTTCCACATCCGCAGTAAAATCTTTGTATTTCAGCGAAAACGGTTTGGTGATCAGCTTTCCGTTGATGAAACGGAAAGAGATGTTGACTTTGTCGAGTGTCAGGTTCCTGAGTTCCTTAAAATTCAATGTTTCGGCAATTTTTACCAGCGTGTTCAACCCGTTAACGGTGATTGGGGTAGTTGAAAGCTGTCCTTGGCCGTTCATGGTTTCGTAAACGGGCATCATCTCATTATCCAGTTTTGTGGAAAACGTTAATCCTGCTGACATCCTTCCTTTGGTCTTTTTTGCCACCGGAAGATATTTTCTTACCAGCGCAAAATCATTATAAGCCGATGGGATGTTAAGGTTTGTCATCTTCAGGTTGAGGCCGACATCCGGACTGTTGATGTTTTTTGTTGAATACGTTCCGTTAACGACCATTGAGCCGCCGGAAATATTCGATTTCAGGTTTTTGATCTGCAATGCTTCATCCCTGATGATGACCTGTCCGGATACATTGGTCATTTCCAGGCTGTCCCAGATGAGTTTGTCAAAACGGGATGACAAGGTAAAATCAATATTGGGTGGAATCTTCACAACGGAGCCGGCAATGCTGTCCTTTTCTTTCATCGGTGCTTTTTCTTCCGTTTCGCTTATTTCTTCATCCGTTGCCAATAGTTCATCCACATTGAAATAGCGTGAAGCCGTATTCAACTTTCCTTTCAATTTACCATCAGCAAAAACATAGGATAAATAATTGTTGATCTTACCGTTTGCGGAGAAGTCACTTTTTCCGGTTTTTAATTTGAAAGAAACCAGGTCAAGATATTGCGGACTGAAATTAAGTTGTGCGTTGGAAATAGTCAACGGATGACGGAACGAGCTTCCGGTATAATCCATGTCTTTCACCAGCATGGTACCCATGGCGATGAACTTATCGTACTGTTCTTTTTCGATGGATGACAGTTTACCTTTCAGTGTAACGTCAAGCACAAATACCCCGTCCAGGTTAACACCCTGTTCCAGCGGATAAAAATCTTTTACAGTAGAAAGGTCAATTTCACCCTTTATCTTTCCGTCAATATCCGGGTCGGAGACAGGAGTTTTTACTTTCATGCCTGCATGTACCGGATTACCACCCAGGGTCAAGTCAAATGTGGAAATGTTGATCCTGGTGGCATCCGCGTCGGCACCCGGATTGGAGATGTCGGCTTTGATGTTGATGTTTTCAACTGCTTTGGGGAGGTCGGGATATTTGAACCTCCCGTTGTCCACCGACAGGTAGATGTTGAAGGATGGCAAGTTATCTTCATTGTAAATACCGTTCACCGAGCCGTTCAGTGAAAATGTTCCGTCGGTCTCCAGTTCCTTGATATCTTTCAGGTATTCCTCCGGGACAAGTGACAAAATGCTTTTGAAGTTATTTTTGGGCGCATCAAAGGTGAGCACCAGGTTCATCCCTTCATTGGGAAAAGAAACCGAGCCGTTGAATTTGAGGATCAGGTCGTTCAGTACCAGCTCGTTTTTTCCGAGTGTAAAGATTTCATTTTTCAGGTCGGCATCAATGGCGGCCTGGTACCGGAGTTTGCCGTCAGTCAGATAATTCATTCCGTCATAGGATACGGTTATACTGCCGATCGAAATATTGGTATGCAGTACTGTGGCATCTGACATCAGGTTGCCCGACAGCTTACTGTTCAGCCCTCTGATGAAAACTTCCGTTTTCGACTCCTCATCCAGGTATGTCAGTTGCCCGTTGTTCAGGGTTACGCTTTTAAGAATGAGTTCAAACGGTTCTGCAGGCTCCTGTTCCTGTGTTTCTTTCGCCGGTTCTGAAGTCAGTGTAATATCATAATTGGGCAGACCGTTTTCCAGTATCCGCACTTTGATAACAGGCGAATTGATGGCAATCTTTTTGATCTTGTACGGACTGCCTTTGAAAACACTGAACAAGTCAATTGTTACCGATGTATTTTGTATTCTGGCGAGTGTATCTTGTTTGAAAACATCTTTCCCGACAATAATAAGTCCGTCAATACCCAGTGTAAAGTTGGGGAAATTCCTCAAAAGGGAAAGGTCAATATCCTCAAAATCAACGGTAGCATTCACATTTTTGTTGATCTCCTGTCGTGCCAGTTCTTCGATCTTTCCTTTGAAAACCAAAGGAAGGATAAACATGAGAGCGATGATTATCAGCAGCAGAACACCGGATATTTTGAAAAATGTCTTCATAAGTGGATATTTTTAAACAACGCCGGTCTGGATTTGAAATTGTGACCATCCCCACACAAGCTGATCCGGATTACTTCAAAGGAGTGTCTTTGGTATAAATCCGGAAGAGCTTTTAGCTGAAAAAACGTTGGTGCGGGCATTGTATTTATTTAATCACCCCCAGATCTTTCCCAACTTTTGTGAATGCTTCAATAGCCTGATCGAGATGCTCACGCTCGTGAGCTGCCGACAGTTGAACCCGGATACGTGCCTGTTCTTTGGGAACCACCGGATAATAGAAGCCAATCACGTAAATTCCTTCGTCCAGCAAGCGGGAAGCCATATCCTGTGAAAGTTTGGCATCGTAAAGCATGACGGCGCAAATGGCAGACTGGGTAGGCTTGATATCGAAACCGGCCTTAAGCATTTTTTCCATAAAATAATTGGTGTTGGCGTGCAGTTTATCCTGAAGATCATTGGTTTCGCTCATCATTTCAAACATGCGGATGCCGGCACTTACAACCATAGGAGGCAATGAATTGGAAAACAGGTAAGGCCTTGAACGTTGCCGCAGCATTTCAATGATCTCTTTTCGTCCTGTGGTGAACCCGCCGATGGCTCCGCCGAAACTTTTACCCAGTGTACCGGTGATCATGTCAATACGGCCGAAAATGTCGAAGTGCTCGCTTACACCTCTTCCTGTGTGCCCGACCACGCCGGCTGAATGGCTTTCATCAACCATCACCATGGCATCGTATTTTTCTGCCAGTTCAACGATCCTGTCCACGGGAGCCACATTGCCGTCCATGGAGAATACCCCATCGGTAACCACAACCCGGAAGCGTTGTTCCTGTGCCTGTTTCAATACTTCTTCCAATCCATTCATATCTGCATTGGGATAGCGGTAGCGTTTGGCTTTACACAGGCGCACACCGTCAATGATTGAGGCATGGTTCAGCGAGTCAGAGATAATGGCGTCTTCTTCTGTCAGCAGGGGTTCAAAAATACCTCCGTTGGCATCAAAACAGGCAGCATACAGGATACTGTCTTCCGTGTGGAAGAAATCGGCAATGGCCGCTTCCAGTTTTTTATGCAGATCGGTCGTGCCGCAGATGAACCGCACGGATGACATTCCATAACCGTGGGTGTCCATCCCTTCTTTGGCGGCTTCGATCAGTTTGGGGTGATTGGACAACCCCAGGTAATTGTTGGCGCAGAAGTTAAGTACTTCCTGGCCTGTATCCAGCCTGATGACTGCTCCCTGCGGGCTGACGATAATACGTTCAGATTTATACAGCCCGGCTTCTTTGATGTTACTGATCTCCCGGATCAGATGGTCTTTGAATTTTCCGTACATGATTTATTAATTATTCGGTTATGAATGCATTTAGTTTTATTGTTTTTATTTCATTGATTTTTACCAACTTCTTGTCATTTGTTACAAATGCGCATTTCAGAAACCATGCCGTAGCACAAATTATGGCATCTGGTAATTTTAAACGATATTTTTGCCGTAAAAAAATAGTTCTGCTTTTAACTACAGGCATTATGTCAACAATTTTTGTTTTACTTAAAAAGAAAGAGATACTTTCTCTTTCATCATCCGTAAGCGAGGGATAAGAGAAAAGTTCCAGTTCTGTAATGAATGAAATGAAGATTTTTTTAAATAGTAAGCTTTCTGTTTTGTTTTCTGATGAAAGTAAATACAAAACAATGTTTGTGTCAAGCAGGTATCTATTCCCACTCATTTCTCATTCTTTTTTGATATTCAAGCGGGTCTTCATTAAGTGTGATGGATTTGCTTAAACGGGTAATATCATCTTCTGTGAAACTTGCTTCTGATCCATCATCAGTTTGTTCAAACACTTCTAATATTGTTATCAGCACCTTACCCCGCTTTAAACCAAGCTGTTCATTATATAAAGGTTTAATTTTACCGTTTTCGTAAATTGCTTCTATCGTTTTATACATTTTTAAAAGTATTTTTAACAAAAGTACAAACATTTCATGCAGGTTAAGCGTTTTTGGATGTTTTTTCGACCTTTGCATCTTTAAATTGATGATAATGAAAATCGCAGCCCTTGTATCCGGTGGAGTTGACAGTTCGGTGACCATTCCTTTGCTGAAAGAGCAGGGATATGATCCGCATATTTTTTATATCAAAATCGGGATGGAAGATGAAAAGGCATTCATGGATTGTCCTTCAGAAGAAGATATAGAGATCACAACATGGATCGCTAAAAAATACGGCTGTAGGTTCGACATTGTTGACCTTCAGAAGGAATACTGGGAAACCGTCGTGAAATACACCATTGATACCGTGAAACAGGGACTAACGCCCAACCCGGATGTGATGTGCAACCTGCTGATCAAATTCGGGGTATTCAACGACCGTTACGGCAGGGATTTCGACAAAATCACCACAGGACATTATGCCACGACTTACGAAACCGATGACGGTGTTTTCCTGGGAACGGCTGCCGACAGGGTGAAAGACCAGACCTATTTCCTGGGGCAGATCACCTATCCGCAGCTTGAAAAAGTGATGTTCCCCATCGGCCACCTGAACAAAAAAGAAGTCAGGAAACTGGCAGTGGAAATGAAGCTGCCCAGCGCCCACCGTCCCGACAGCCAGGGAATTTGCTTCCTGGGAAAGATCAACTATAATGACTTTATCCGCGGGCATGTCGGCGAAAAACCAGGTCCCATCCTCGAACTGGAAACCGGAAAAGTACTGGGTCAGCACAAAGGGTTCTGGTTTCACACCATCGGGCAGCGCAAAGGGCTGGGGTTGAGCGGAGGCCCCTGGTTTGTGATGAAAAAAGACACTAGGGAAAATATCATTTATGTTTCAAACGGCTATGATCCGGAAACGCAATATAAAAGGGATGTCCCGCTGAATGACATTCACTTCCTGAATCCCAACAAAGATTATTCGCAACTTGAAGACATCAAATTCAAGATCAGACACCAGCCGCAATTCAATACCGGTAAGCTGGTTCGTGATGAAAAAGGAATCCGCATCCTGTCCGATAAAAAAATTCAGGGTGTGGCCCCGGGACAATTTGGTGTGATCTATGACACGGAAGAAAAAACCTGCCTGGGCAGCGGGGTGATCGTTGAGGGGAAATAATGTACCGGCGACTTCAGTCGGCGGCGGCGGGTGGGCTTGCACCCGCAAGGTTGAAGAAAACCACTCGTCCGGTTTTGTGCCAAAGGCACTCCTTTGGAGGAAGAGTGTTCTTGGGTGGAATATCGAATAAAAAATAAGGTTTTACGGGATGGGACGGAAAGGACAAGGCCAGTATGCACCAATTTCGTTACCCCCTTTCCCCGAAAAAATCCCTCCTCAATCTTGACAAACCCACTCCCGTTCACTATCTTTACACGCACATTATACTTTATGAAACACTGTGTCCTGATATCGTTTAACTGTAAAGCCGTGTTAAAGAAATTTCTCATCCTCATCTTTATTCTGCAAAGTTTGTTAGCGGTGGCTCAAAAAGAAGCCAATGTATGGTATTTTGGAAAATGGGCTGGATTGGATTTTAACCAAGGTGAACCTAATGTTATTGCAGGTATTTACAACGATGATATTAGAAGTGGTAATATCTGTGACTCTCTTGGTAATTTTATCATAGGCACCAATGGATATAATATTTATAACAGACTGGGTAATATTATGCAAAATGGTCAGGATATTATTTCTATTGAAGATGAAGATGTAAATGCTGTAATTGTTCAAAAACCCGGCTCTAATAATCTTTACTACGTTTTCATGACCGTTTATTGGGATGATTACCCTATGCCTTTTGGATTATATTATTCTGTGGTTGATCTTGATATGGATAATGGTTTGGGTGCTGTAACCAACGAAAAAGGAATCCTGATTGATGATGCTTATGATGCCGAGGGTAAATTAGTTGCAGTTCGTCATAAGAATGGAAAAGATATATGGATTATTGTACGTAAAGTTTATGAATCAGGATATGCCTCTTTTCTCCTGACTTCCAATGGTATCTTTAATGATTATGTGTTTAGCCCTTCAGACGAAGTTGAGGCAAATTACCTCGTTGGTGACATGAAAGTATCTTTCGACAAAAAAATGTTGGTGGCTGCTTACAGGGGTATGAGTAACATGATGCATAAACCTAAATATGAGATTTGCGATTTTGATGCATCAACCGGAAAAGTGGATTTTAAATATAACATCATGCATTTAAATGATGAAGGTTATGCCTATGAGCCAAGGGGTGTGGAGTTTTCACCGGATTCTAAATATTTATATCTATCAGGAAGATATAATGATGAACTTGCCATATACCAGCATCAGACAAGATATATCAATGACTCTGCACAATTTTTTGATTCAGGTGTTTTGATTTCCAATGGACCGGGGCATACTTTGCAACTTGCAAGGGATGGACAGATTTATTGTACCGGACCTGCATTTCCTGTGAATTACCGATATGTAAGTATTATCCACAAACCCTGGAAAGTAGGCCTGGATTGTGATTATGAAGCTGATGTTATTGATCTTGATTTTGATAATCAGAGTAGAATGGTACAATTCTATTATCCCAATCAACTTATTGACTATCTCTACCGCTTCGAATGGCAGGGCCAATGCCAGAGCGAACAGTTTCAGTTCCAGTCCAATTTTCAGCCCATTCCCACACTGATTGCCTGGGATTTTGACGATCCCGGTTCGGGTTCCGACAATTATTCCAACGACCTCAATCCCGTCCACTACTTTACCCATCCCGGAGAATTCGAAGTGTCGGTTTATGTAAAATATCCCTCCGGCAGGGTTGAACAGACCTCCCGTGTGGTTACCGTTGAAGACATCCCCCATCCTAACCTGGGCCCCGGTTATGTTGTTTGCGAGGGTGACGAAGTTACCCTGTATGCCGGTGACGAAGAAGGTATGTACGCCTGGAGCACAGGTGAGTTCGGGCAAAACCTCAACGAGATTACCGTATCCGACAGCGGATGGTACTGGGTGCAGGTCACCGCTGAATTGGGCTGTTTTGGTATTGACAGCGTTTACGTAGGCTGGTATCCCAAAGCCGTCATTAACGAAGACAACCTGCAACTCGTCCCCACCACCTGCGGGGGCAGCAACGGCAAAATACTGGGACTTGAAGTCAGCGGAACGGAACCCCTCTCTTTTGAATGGTACAATGCCGACAGCGCCCTGCTGGATACCACGCTTGACCTGACCGGTCTGCCCGTGGGCAATTACTTCCTGCACATCCTCGACGGCAACGACTGCATTACCATATCCAACGCTTACACCATCGAAGATGCAGGGAACATTGAAGTCACGGCAGTGGAAAAAGAGGATAGCCATTGCGAGCAAAACAACGGCGCCATTACTATTACCGCCCAACCCGCCGCAAACCTGCAATATTCCATTGACGATCGTGTTACCTGGCAAAATGACAGCCACTTTGAAAACCTTCCCGCAGGAGAATACAAAATATGGGCCAGAGACCCCTCCGGTTGCGAAGGGGTGTATGCCGACAACCCAGTGGTCATCAAAGACATTTCAGGCCCGCAGGTCACACAGGTGACCACCGTCCCCGAAATTGACAACCTCTCCAACGGGGAAATTGACATTTCTGCCACGGTGGATACGGGACAGGTATATTATTCCATTGATAACGGCGCAACCTTTCAGACGGATGACGGGCATTTTACCAACCTTACGGCAGGGACTTACAATTGTGTGATCAAAGACGATTTAGGCTGTGATACCGCATTTGCGGTAGAATTGGAGCGTGTTATCTCACAACTCATTGAAGCCATTGCCGGCGACGGTGCCACCTGCATCGGCAATGCCGCCGTGGTGCCGCTGAAACTGGTCAACTTCAAAGACATTTACAAGTTCCACGTCACGCTCACCTACGACACAGCTTTACTAACCTGTGACGGATACATGAAGGTACATCCCGTACTGAAATCCGGCATCCAGGTGAGCATCATCCCCGGCAGCAATGAGGTGATTGTTTCGTGGCAGGGCGACAAGCCCGAAACGCTGGACGACAACGCTACTATGCTGGAACTGGTCTTCAGAGCAAAAAAAGAAGGGTTATCGGGCATTGACTGGGCTGCTGAAGCGGGACAAAGCGCCTTTTTCAACGAACAACTCGATGAAGTCAATGCTAAATACCATTTGGGTATCCTTGCCATTTATAGACGCCCCAAAATTATGCTGAACAAGGAAGAAGACTATTGTGAAGGGGATGATGTGTCTGCCTTTGTATTGGTTAACGGGGGCTCCGGAGAAATTGAATATTTCTGGGAAGGGCCCAATGGGTTCACAGGCACAACGAAAAATCTGGAAATAAATCATGTTCAGACCAGCCAGCAAGGTATTTACACATTAACGGTCACGGATACCCTCGATTGTCAGGAAAGCAAAGAACTCAACCTGATCATTTACAAAAGCCCGCAGATTGACTTTGCGGGCATTGACACTTTGTTTGCCCAACCCGGTTTTGTCCTCGATGCCGGCAGCGGCTACCAAAGCTACCTGTGGAATACGGGCGACACCACCGATGCCATAACAGTCAACGAAGAAGGACAATACTGGGTGACGGTCACCTCCGAAGAAAGCTGCCGATCCGCCGATACGGTGACGGTTTTCTGGGGCGGACAGCCGTTTTACCTGCCCAACGCCTTCACCCCCAACGGCGACGGGCTGAACGACGAATTTAAACCCGTTCAGCGTTACGACTTCGTAAAAACTTACCATCTTTACATTTATAACCGCTGGGGCCAGCTCATTTTCGAGATCACCGACATCAACACCGGCTGGGACGGCGCCTACAAAGGAAATCCTGCGCCGCAGGGTACTTACGTTTACAAGATCGTTTACACGGCTTCCTCCACCGGCAACGGGTCGCAAAGCGTGTCGGGGAATGTGACGCTGGTGAGGTGAGACGGGGTGTGCGCATTCGCCGGGCTTAGGCATACAGGCGGGGTTCGGAGCGGAAACACCTTCCAGGGTGCGAAGCTCCTGGAAGAGTGATTCGGGGTGAATTGAATATCGAATTTTTAATTACAAAAGAGTGCGAGTTGCGGTATACGTATAATTTTTCGATCCGCCGGGAATAACCCCGTCTGGTTAGCCGCCCGTCGAACGGTTTTATATTCAGAATTCTAATTCCATTTGCGTTTCACCGGTTTCACTTTTTTTTTGGCCGGCAGGCTCTTCTTTATTCTGATTTTCTTCAGGTCCGGTTATGTCATTTTTCGGTTCAACTGCTTTTTCTTTGGCAATTTCTTCTTTCGGATTACCCTTTTCTTCTTCGTTGTTGTTCTTTCCATTTTCAATCACATTAACGGCATCCTTTTCCTCCGGTTCGTAAGGCAGCGGGTCAATAAGCCGGATCTTCTGGATATCTTTATTGGACAAACGTTTGCCTTTGGCGCGATAGCTTTTTATACTGATGAAATCAGCCAGAGGAACTACTTCATACTCTATCTCATTTCCTTTTTTGGGCTTGATCTGCAGTTCGACTCTCGGCAGGTAATCCAGCGAGAAAACGATCAGTTCCGAACCTTTGGTTTCGGGGACGAAGAGATATTTTTTATTGATCACTGAAAATTCCGAAACCCGGAAACGTTTGACATAATATTTTTTGTTTATTCCTTCCATGTAAATCGCGGTGACGACCTTTTTGGGATCATATTTGGCAATGAATACCATTTCATCGTCAAAATGAGTGTTCAGGTCATACCCGGATAGCTTGAACTCACCGGTGGAAAGGATGGTGATTATCCTGTCGTCCCCTTTGAATGCCCCCAGGTATTCGCCTCTTTCTTCGGTATTCAGGCGTCTGACCGTGTCATCATACCAGATATCGCGGGCGCCAAGTGTAGAAACCCCTTCTTCACGCTGGATGATGTTCTTAACCGGGTTCTTTGTGAGCAGGTTGCCATGAGCACTCCTGCTCTTGATGGCCAGTGTGCTGAAGTCAAAGTCGAACGAAGTCTTTTTCATTCGCGGTTTGGGCCGGAGGTTGATTTTTATGATTTCGGCCTCCCCGTTGGGATTGGCTGTAAACCACATAATCCGGGAACCGTTTGTGCCCCACGTCAGGTTGTATTCTTTGTCACGCGTAATTCCTTTGACAGCAAACCGCTTGACATAGTACCTGCCTTTCCTGCCGTCGCGGTAAACCATATTGTAGATCGTGCGGTTGTCGTTCTTTTTAAAAACGGAAATATGGATCACATTTTTGCCGATAAAGACTTTCGGAGCCACTTTGGTGACAAAGAATGTTCCGTCCTGCCTGAAAACAATGATATCATCAATGTCGGAACATTCGGTGACAAATTCATCTTTCCTTAACGAAGTACCTGCAAATCCTTCTTCGCGGTTGACATACAACCGTTGGTTGGCTACGGCTGCCTGGGTTGCCAAGATGGTGTCAAAGTTGCGGATTTCGGTTTTGCGTTCCCTGCCTTTTCCATATTTCTTTTTAATCTGCCTGAAATAGGTGATGGCATAATCAATCAGATGATCCAGATGGTTTTTAACTTCCTCCATCTCGGCTTCAACGGCTTTGATCTGGTCTTCCGCTTTGAAAGCATTGTACTTTGAAATGCGTTTGATCTTAATTTCGGTAAGGCGGATGATGTCATCGCGGGAAATTTCGCGTTTTAATAGTTTTTTAAACGGTTTTAACCCCTTGTCAATGGTTTCAATGACACAATCCCACGTTTCGCATTTCTCAATTTTAAGATAAATTCTGTTCTCGATGAATATTTTTTCCAGCGAAGCATTGTGCCATTGATCATTTAACTCACCAAGCCGGATTTCCAATTCCTTTTTCAGTAAGCTAACCGTGTGGTCGGTATTGTGCTTCAGAATATCCGATATTCTCAGAAAACAGGGTTTGGCATCAAGTATAACACAACTGTTGGGAGAGACAGACACTTCACAGTTAGTGAAGGCATACAGCGCATCAATTGTCTGATCGGGCGATACATTGGGTGCCAGATGAATCACGATCTCAACGTCCCGTGCCGTGTTGTCGTCAATTTTCTTGATCTTTATCTTCCCTTTGTCGTTTGCAGCGATGATGGAATCTATCAGCGAGGTGGTGTTGGTTGAAAAAGGAATTTCGGTGATCACCAGCGTTTTTTTATCCCGTTGACTGATACGGGCCCTGACCCTGATTTTTCCGCCGCGAAGGCCGTCATTATATTTAGAAAAATCGGCCATGCCCCCCGTCAGGAAATCAGGATAAAGTTCAAAACTTTTGCCTTGCAGATATTTAACAGAGGCGTCAATTAATTCATTAAAGTTGTGTGGCAATATTTTGGAAGCCAGCCCGACGGCAATTCCTTCCACACCTTGTGCAAGCAGCAGAGGAAACTTAACCGGCAGGGCAACAGGCTCTTTATTCCTTCCGTCATAGGAGGATTTCCAGTCGGTGGTTTTGGGGTTGAAGATTACTTCTTTGGCAAATTTTGACAGGCGGGCTTCGATATAACGGGGTGCTGCAGCGCTGTCGCCTGTGAGTGTGTTTCCCCAGTTTCCCTGGGTTTCGATGAGCAATTCCTTTTGTCCCAGTTGCACGAGGGCATCGCCGATGGATGCATCGCCGTGAGGGTGGAATTGCATGGTGTAGCCGATGATGTTGGCAGCTTTGTTAAAACGTCCGTCATCCAGCAGGCTCATGGCGTGCAGAATACGGCGTTGCACCGGTTTCAGCCCGTCGTCAATTTCAGGTACTGCCCGTTCAAGGATAACATACGAAGCGTAATCAAGAAACCAGTTTTGATACATTCCGCTGAGCGGTGTAATATGATGTTTATCGTCCTGTGGTTTCTGTTCCTGTTCTTCCTGATTCTCCTGTTCTTCCTGTGGTTCCAATTCCTCCTGTTCGCTCATTTTTAAAGTTTTTCCAAACCTTACAGGTTGCCGGCCCGCCCGGCCTTTGGAAACCTGTCAGGTTGTCCAAATATTTTATTTTTCTAATAATTCATCCTTCCAACCATCCACTCTTCCAACCCAAAAAGTTTCCGTAGTTTATTTCCAGTATCGCAGCATCAATACTTCGGCCAGCAGCATTAAGAGCGCGAATATAATAAATAGCTTCCATAGTTCATTTTCTTTTTGCAATGCTTTTACAACTTTTGTAAAGCTGTCTTCCATGCTATCCAGTACCCGGTAATTTTTCAAACCCGTGTTTTTAAGCGCTTCAATAAGTTGGGTTTTTGTGAAAAAGACCATTTGCGATTCATCGCGGTTATAATTGAACGCAAGAATACTCCAGACAGAATCGTTTTGAACAAGGTCATAAAACCCGGCTTTAACAAGAGCAGGATCAATATTCAGTACCAGGTTTCCGTTGGCAAGGCGTTGTTCAGGAATATAATCGGGTCCGCCATCCGCCGGATGTAACGCAAACGGGGTTTCCGTGTCGGTAAGAGCCGAAACATCTGCTTTTATCTGATCGTCTTTACCGATAATATAAAACAACCGGTTACCGGCATTTTCCTGAACCGTTGCCCTGTACATCACGGGAACAAACAAGGCATTGGTAGTAAAATTGCTGAATCGTTCGTCCAGGGGAACGGCTAACAGGAACAGTTTTCCTTTTCCCTTTTTTCCCGATAGCAAAAAGTCATCACCGTCAAGCAGAACGACAAGAGACTCCAATCCTTTGCGGATATCATATTGATACCTGAAATGTCTGTTCACAACCGGGAGGTTGGCATTTTCAGGAACTTTCAGGATGATATCCCTGAAAAAGTCGCTTTCCTGTCTGATGCGAACCACGCGTGTCGTATCCTTTGCTACAACGGCAATAACGGCTGTTCCAAGTGTGTGTAAAAACCGGTTGCTTTCCTCAATATCAGTATCTGTTGCAGGAACAAACATTACATTACCTCCCTGCTCCAAATATGATTTAATCTGACTGATCAATCCCGAAGAGTAAGCGGATATTCCATCAAGTATGATCAGGTTATTCTCATTCAACCGGTTGTAATTAACTTTCCGGTAACTTGTTTCGTGAAAACTGAAAACGCTGTCAACACTGTAAAATGTCTGCAATGCCCTGTTGCTTTTACCGTTGTGAATTTCCAGCACCCTGATTTTCTGATTTACCCTGAAACTGAAATAGAGTTTGTCGTCAAATGTCACCGGATAGTCTTCAATTTCGATAGTTCCTTTATGCCAGCCGGCATTGCCAACCGAAAAGGCGGCTGTGATCAGCTTCCTGCTCCTGGCTTTCATATCGGCACCGGCAACGGCTTTTTGCTGTCCGTCAACGGTTACTTTCAGCGGGATTTTCTCCAGATCAACGGGCGAGGAGTTTTTCAGCCGGATGTTCAGGTGAAGTGTCCTGCCGGGCAGGATTACCGGTTCGTCAATCCAGCAGGAATCCACATAGATATTGCGTTCCCTGGTCTGCGGAAGTACCACGAAATAATAAACGGATAAGGTGTCGACAGGCAGCGCATTGGTGTCCGTTGAATTTTTCTGAAAGTCTGAAAAAAGCCAGACATCCCCGCCTGCATATCCTTTGTCTGCTTTTATCTTTAATGATGAATTGATTACGGTTGACAGCTTTTTGCGGGAAGGAGAAGCCGGGATTTCGTCAAGCGCACTCATTATTTCTTCTTTTGATTGAATGCGGCGACTGCTTCCTGCGTCATTGGTAAGCAAAACGTACCTGGTGTCGCGGGGGGACTGCCTGACAACGGTGCGTGCTTGTTCCAGTGCTTCATCCAGTAACCGCCCGCTTTCCCCTTCGCCCATCATACTGAATGAGTTGTCAACGTAAACTGTAGTCAGTGTCCCCACGGTAGCTGCCTTTTCATTATAACTTCCGAAACGAGGACCGGCAAAAGCGATCACAATAAAGGCAAAAGCCAGCATCCGGGCAAGCAGTACCATCAGGTGCTTCAGCTTGTTTTGCTTGCGCGTTTGCGTGCTGATATTTTTCAGGAATTGTATATTACTGAACCACTGCTTTTTATACTTTCTGAAATTGAACAGGTGGATGATAACCGGTATCAGCAAGGCAAAAAGGGCGTACAGAAATTCCGGATGTTTAAAACTCATTTGATGTCCTCGAATTAAGCAGCCAAAAGTAGTGAAATTAAAAAAGCCGCCTAACCATGAGATGACTTACAGCAAATTATTTTTAAACACGGGATTTGTAAATCATCCGTTTAATTTCATCCCGGAAGATTGGATGATTGGAATAATGGATGCTTCTGTAATTCCTTCTACTGCTCTTCCGGATTTATAATCCGGACGCCAAAGTTTTTCTTTCGACCCGCCGGGAATCAGCCCGTCTTATCGCCTGCCCGTATCACAACACCCTGCTTTAAGCGTCCACGCTTAAAGCATTGTGAAACATTTTATTAAATGATGTTGATAAATGGTTTTATATCCGGTATTTATTTATCATCGAATGAAACGAATTATGTCCCGAGGCCTCCCCCTTATTGGTGTCCGAACCAACAAGGATTTATTGAGCGTAGCGCCGGTCGGTGGGGACACCAACCGGGGGGATCCACGGGAATCGGCGGCTAAAGCCGCCGGTACTGGAGGTTAAAATTTAATTAAAAATGAAATAATTTTCTCTATCCAGCATCCAGCATCAATCTTCCACTCTTCCATCCTTCCGATCCTCCACTCATCCACGCTAAATCACTCCCTGGTCCAGCATGGCATTGGCCACTTTCAGGAATCCGGCGACATTGGCACCTTTCACGTAATCCACAAAGCCGTCCGGCCTTTTTCCGTGAAGGACGCAGGAATCGTGAATACTTTTCATAATGTGATGGAGTTTGGCGTCAACTTCTTCGCGTGTCCAGGCCAGTTTCATGGCATTTTGCGTCATTTCCAGACCGGAAGTGGCAACACCACCGGCATTGACGGCCTTGGCGGGGCCAAACAGTATTTTATTTTTGTGGAATACTTCCACAGCTTCAGGAGTGGAAGGCATGTTGGCACCTTCAGCGACACAGAAACAACCGTTGTCTATCAATGTCCGGGCATCGTTTCCGTCCAGTTCGTTTTGGGTGGCACAGGGCAGGGCCACATCCACCTTAACTTCCCAGGGGTGTTTTCCCGGAAAGAATTTTGCTTCGGGAAATTCTTCGGCATAAGGTTCAACAATATCCTGGTTTGAAGCCCGGAGTTCGAGCATATATTCGATCTTCTCGCCTTTTATTCCTTTTTCGTCATATATGTATCCATCGGGGCCGGAGAGGGTTACCACTTTTCCGCCCAGTTCGGTGATCTTGGTGGCAGCACCCCAGGCAACGTTTCCGAATCCCGAAAGAGCCACGGTCTTGCCTTTTAAAGTTTCGCCTTTGGTTTTCAGCATTTCTTGCGTAAAATACACAGCACCGAAACCGGTTGCCTCGGGCCTGATGAGGCTTCCTCCCCAGGTAATTCCTTTTCCTGTCAGAACACCCGTGTGCTCACGCTGCAATTTTTTGTACATCCCGTAAAGGTAACCGATCTCTTTTCCACCTACACCAATATCACCGGCAGGGACATCTGTTTCAGGGCCGATCAGTTTCCAGAGTTCCAGCATGAACGCCTGGCAGAAACGCATGATCTCGGCATCGGATTTTCCTTTGGGGTTGAAATCGGAACCTCCTTTACCGCCACCCATGGGAAGGGTCGTCAGGGCATTTTTAAAGATCTGTTCGAAACCGAGGAACTTAAGGATGCTCAGATTCACACTGGGGTGAAAACGCAAACCACCTTTGTATGGGCCGATGGCATTGTTAAACTGTACGCGGTAACCCAGGTTGACATGAACTTTGCCTTCATCGTCAACCCACGGCACTTTAAACATGAGGACACGGTCGGGTTCAATAAGGCGGTCTATGATACCTGCCGACTCGAATTCGGGATGTTCATTGACGACATGTTCAATGGATTCAAGCACTTCGCGAACTGCCTGATGGTACTCTTCTTCACCCGGATGTTTTTTTTCCAGGTCATTCATGATGTTATTCAGGTCCATAGCTATGAGATATTGTTTTAAAGATTAAAAATGTATTACAAAATATTGTAAATGACTTGACAACGTAAAAGTAGATTTTAAGTAAAAAAACAGACCAAACAAAAATAATTAAATTTTGACGGAATAAAAATAAAAAAGAGATTTCATCTTGTGATTGCCTGGGGGCGGGTCAGGGGCGTTGCTTTTCCCGACGGGATATAACTTACTTTCTGGTAAAGGGCCGGATCTTTGAGCGGGGACGCTCAAAGCGGGGGAGTAAAAGGGCAGATGCAATGGCTTTAAGCGTCCCGCTTAAAGCAGGGGTGGATTCCGGTTGGGGACACCAACCGGGAGATCGTTACCTATTGTTTCACAAACTTCCGGGCGGCATCAAACGCGGCCCGGATACCTCCGGCGTCCTTTCCTCCTGCCGTGGCCAGATGCGGTTGTCCGCCGCCGCCGCCTTTGATGTGAGCAGCAATCTCCCTGATGATATTACCCGCATGAAACCCTTTGTCAACCATTGCATCGGATACGGCGACCACAAGGTTGACTTTTCCGGCATTTTGTAACGCCAATACTACGAAAACCCGGTCATCCATTTGCCGCAATTTGTGGGCTAGGTCTTTGGCCTGGGTTACATCAAGGTTAACCTTTGTGGCGATAAACAACTTATCATCAATCCTTTCCGCTTTGTTAAAAAGTTCGTCGGCCACCTGTAATGCTTTTTCTTTTTGAAGAGTTTCCACCTCTTTTTGCAGCTTTTTGTTTTGCTCAATCAGATTCTGAACGGCATGGACGACATCCGGTTGTTTTTTCAGCATCTCTTTGAGAGCTTTCAATGTATCTGTCTGCTTGTTCACAAATTCTTCCGCTTTCCGTCCGGTAGTGGCTTCTAATCTTCTAACACCGGCAGCAATGGCACTTTCGGAAGTGATCTTGAACAGGCCGATCTGTCCGGTTTGCGGTACATGTGTCCCGCCGCACAGTTCAACCGAATATTCGGGATCATAAATGACTACCCTTACCTTTTCACCATATTTTTCGCCAAACAGGGCCATGGCGCCCATTTTAATGGCATCATCAATAGGGACATCCGTTTTAACAATTGCCTTTACATTTTCCCTGATCTTGTCATTCACAAGGTTTTCCACTTCCCTGATCTGCTCATCTGTCATTTTGCCAAAATAGGAAAAGTCGAACCGGAGGTGTTGATCATCAACATAGGAACCTTTCTGTTCGGCCTGTGTTCCCAGCACTTTGCGCAAGGCAGCCTGCATCAGGTGGGTGGCACTGTGATTGTTCATGGTCAGCAGCCGTTTTTTTTCATCCACTTTGGCAAGAAAAACCGATTCAGGATGCTGTGGTTGTTCTTTTACAACATGAATGATGAGATTATGCTCATTTTTTGTATCGAGCACGTGCAGGGTTTCATGAGGGGATATCAATATGCCTTTGTCGCCCACTTGTCCGCCGGATTCGGCATAAAACGGTGTGCGGTCAAGCACCACTTCGTAAACTTCTTTCTTTTTGGCTGTGATCTTCCTGTAACGCAGTATCCCGGCTTCACATTCCAGTTGTTCGTAACCCACAAATACCGTTTTAGGTTCTTCATCATTAACGACAACCCAATCGGCGGCTTCCACTTCGGCGGCTTTTCTGGAACGGGACTTTTGTGCTTCCAGCCCTTTGTTGAAACCCTCCATATCCACCCGGTATCCTTTTTCGCGGGCAAGTAATTGGGTAAGGTCAACCGGGAAACCGAAAGTATCGAAAAGTTCAAAAACAAAATTACCGTTAATAATTTTTTCGTCCGGATGGTTCTCAATATATTGCTCAAACCTTTTGATACCAAATGCAAGTGTTCGTAAGAATGCTGATTCTTCTTCTTTCATCACTTTTTCTATCAATTGCTGCTGTTTTTCCAGCTCGGGAAACACATTTCCCATTTGTTCAACCAGGACGGGCAGCAGTTTGTAAATAAAAGGCTCACCAAACCCCAGGAATGTATAACCGTAACGCACTGCCCTGCGAAGGATACGTCGGATGACATAGCCCGCACCAATGTTTGAAGGCAATGCACCATCGGCAATAGCAAAAGCAATAGCCCGCAGATGGTCGGCCACCACACGCATGGCAATGTCTTTCTTTTCATCTCTGCCATATTCAGTATCAGCCATTTGTGCTATCTCGTCAATAATCGGCCTGAAAATGTCGGTGTCATAATTGGATTTTACACCTTGCAGTACCATTGTCAAGCGTTCGAGTCCCATGCCCGTATCCACGTGTCTGGCTTTCAGAGTTTCCAGCTTGCCTCCGGCCAGGCGGTTAAATTCAATGAACACCAGGTTCCATATCTCGATCACTTCAGGATGGTCTTTGTTGATCAGTTCACCAGCGGGAACCTTCTTCTTTTCTTTTTCATCCCGGATGTCAATATGAATTTCAGAGCAGGGACCACAGGGACCGCTATTGCCCATTTCCCAGAAGTTGTCTTTTTTGGAACCCCAGAAAACATGAGATTCGGATAAATGTTCTTTCCAGAAATCAAAAGATTCCTTGTCGGGTTCCAGTCCGTCTTTTTCATCGCCCTCAAAGACGGTGGCATAAAGATCATCTTTGCTTATTTTGTAAACATCGGTCAGCAGCTCCCATGCCCAGGCGATGGCTTCCTTTTTGAAATATCCTTTTTCAGGATGAGCCGGGTCGCCGAAAGACCAGTTACCCAGCATTTCGAACATGGTGTGATGATAAGTATCGTGGCCCACTTCTTCCAGGTCATTGTGCTTTCCCGAAACCCGTAAACACTTCTGTGTATCGGCCACACGGTGATATTTTATGGATGCATTTCCGAGGAACAATTCCTTGAACTGATTCATTCCGGCGTTGGTAAACATAAGGGTGGGGTCACCCTTGACGACCATAGGTGCCGATGCAACTATTTTGTGGCTTTTTCGTTCAAAATATTGAAGAAAGGTATTTCTGATTTCTGATGAATTCATTTAGAGGGTATTAACAAACAACGGTTTATATTTCACTTTTTTTAAGAGTGCAAATTTAATCCTTTTAATTACTTTTGCATGCGATCTTTCAGAAGAATGGCCAAGACCAGATATACATTCAACACAAAAACGCTCGCATACGAGGAGCACAAGCCAACAACAGGGCAGAGAATTTTAAAGGTAATTCTGTATCTGGTATCCGTACTGGCATTTTCCATTTTACTTATAATAGGAGCTTATTCATTTTTCAGTTCACCCAAAGAACGTGTCCTTGAACGTGAGCTCGCACAATACCGCCTGCAAACCCAGATCATGAATCAACGGCTGGATAAGATGCAAGCCCTGCTGGATGAACTGGCCGACCGGGATGACAATATTTACAGAGTAATTTTTGAGGCCGAGCCTATTCCAAAATCAATCAGGCAGGCCGGCTATGGGGGAGTTGACCGTTATGCCGAGCTTGAGGGTTACAACAACTCGGAATTGCTCATAGAAACCGCCAAAAAACTGGATAAAATTGCCAGTGAGATCTATGTCCAGTCAAAATCATTTGACGAGGTTTTTAAAATGGCCAAGAACAAAGAGAAGATGCTGGCCAGCATTCCGGCTATCCAGCCGGTGAACAACAAAGACCTGAAACGCCTGTCTTCATTTTACGGCTACCGCATTGACCCGGTTTACAAGATCAAGAAATTTCACCAGGGTGTTGACTTCTCGGCGCCAAAGGGAACTCCTGTTTATGCTACCGGTGAAGGCAGGGTGATCAAGGCGAAACATTCCAGAAGGGGATACGGCAACCAGATCGAGATAGATCACGGATACGGATACATTACATTTTACGCCCACCTGAACAGTTTCAATGTGAAAAAAGGGGATAAGGTAAAACGCGGACAGATCATCGGGTACATCGGGAATACGGGTAAATCCACTGCCCCGCATTTGCATTATGAAGTCAGGAAAAACAATCATACGGTTAACCCGATTTACTATTTCTTTAATGACCTTACCCCGGAAGAATACGACAAACTCCTTGACCTTTCGAAACTTCCCAACCAGTCGCTGGATTAAGCTATCACCGCTATGTCACAAAAAATCTATTTTAAAATTGGTGATGTTTCCACTCGTTTTGGCGTAAATCCTTCACTTATCCGCTACTGGGAAAAACAATTTGATTTTATCAGACCCAAAAAAAGTAAAAAGGGCACGCGTCTTTATACTCTTAAAGACATGGACCACTTTGAGATCATCTATCACCTGATCAAGGAAAAAGGGATGACGGTGAAAGGGACCAGAGAATACCTCGAAAAACTCAAAAAACAGGAATCGGTTGAGAAGCTGGAAGTGATCAATACGCTAAAGCGTGTCAGGCAGTTGTTGCTGGATGTAAAGGAGGTACTCGACGGCAGGGAGTGATTGGGTTGCTCGATTGCTCGATTGTTTGACTGCTCGATTGTTCGACTGTTCGACTGTTCGATTGCTCAATGGTTCAACTGTTCAATGGTTCAATGACTCATTTGCTTGATGGTTTGATTGCTCCATAGTTTAAATACCCCGCCTTGAAAGACGGGGTAATTGATTGTAAATAAATTTTGTTTTTTTAAACCATTGGGGAGGCATTTTAATCATGCAGGATATTTCTTCCCCTTGTTGGTGTCCGCACCGACAATTTTTACTTGCCTGATGCCGGTTGGTGGTACCACTAACCGGGTGCAAAGGATGTATTTTCCTCTCCCTGTCCGGGGAGGCGGACATTTTTCAATTCAACAACTTATGCGGTCAACGGGTCTTCAAATTTGAAAGAGAGTTTTACTTTGGCCCTGTAGGATTCAATTTTGCCGTTTTTGTCCAGGTGCATATCCAGTTGGGAGATTTCGGCGACGCGGATATCGCGCAATGATTTGGCTGCTCTGTTTATAGCAGCTTCGGCGGCTTTTTCCCATGATTCGGTACTTGTGCCCACCAGTTCGATGATTTTGTAAACGCTTTCAGCCATAGTAGTAGATTTTTAAGTTAGAAATTAAGGTTTTTCAAATATATGGCTAATATACACAATTACATGGGGAAAAGCAAGCATAAAACCGGGTTGATATTTCTTTGGGGTGATGATGCTGCGAGCCTTTTGACCGGAAGGCGCTTTTTGAGTAATCCGGTTACAATTTAGCGGCATTACAGATATCGGAATAACTCATCCTCGTCTGCGACGAGGATGAGTTTCGGGCAATGATCAGATAAAAAACAAATTATCCACTGCCAGAGTAAAAAATTCTTCGGTATTCATTCCAAAAGTCTTCACCATCTTCGGAACGATGCTGGCCTCCGTTATGCCGGGGATGGTGTTGACTTCCATAAAATAGATACGGTCACCGGCCAGCATATAATCAAAACGGACAAATCCCCTGCAATCCATTTCGTGGTAAAGAAAAGAGGACATTGATTTGATGCTTTTTTCCGTGTCTTCATCCACCCCTGCCGGAGTGATCTCATCGGACAATCCCTCGGAATATTTGGCTTCATAGTCAAAAAAATCGTTTTGGGTGATGATCTCCGTCAGCGGTAGTACGATCAGCTCCCGGCCTTTCATAAAAACACCGCATGCAATCTCACGGCCATTGAGGTTTTCTTCAATGACTACCCTGTCGCTTTCGGCAAAAGCACATCTGATGGCGTTGTCAATCTCACTTTCATCAATCACCCTTGTTATGCCTACGCTGGAACCGCTCTCGGCCGGCTTAACAAACATAGGAAAGCCAAGTTGTTTAATGAGGAATTTTTTATCAATCTGTTCCCCTTTCAGAAATGAAACCGAACGGGCAGTATTAATTCCCAGCGAGTTAACAAAACGGTTGCAGAAATATTTGTTGAAAGTCAGGGCGGAAGTGGCTGCGTTGCAGGAGGTGTAAGGAAGTTCCATTATATCGAAATAACCCTGAAGTTTTCCGTCCTCTCCCGGCGTTCCGTGGATGGCATTGAAAACACCATCGAATTTTACTTTTTTTCCCCGTAACATAATGCTGAAATCGTTTTTGTCCACCGGGAATTTTTCCTCGTCGGGGCTTTCATGATACCATTCCTGCCGGGTAATATAGACCAGATAAGTGCGATAACGTTTGGAGTCAATATTTTGTGCCACCATTTTGGCGCTGTTCACCGAGATGGCGTATTCGCCTGAATAGCCGCCACATACAATTGCTATGTTTTTCATTCCAAAGGATTTATTATTGAAGTAAGAATGCTTTTTAATTTTTACCTTTGCGCCCTTAAAGGGCAATAATATTACCCAAACAAAGTTATGTGTTTAACTTCTGTTGACAACATATTTTTTAAAAAAAACAACGGATGGGCTTCTTTTATTTTTTAGGCCAAAAGAAATTTTACATTCATTTGCTTATCGCCATTGTCCTGGCGGTTGTCATTTTCTGGCTGGCAATCGTATCACTTGACCTTTTTACGCGTCACGGAAAAGTTTACAAAGTTCCGGATATGAACGGACTTACGCTGGAACAATTGCATGAAAAACAATATGATGAGTTTTTCGATCTGGTGGTGATTGATTCTGTTTATGATCGCAAAAGGGAAAAGGGTTCAATCATCACACAACATCCGCTTCCCGGTTCCAATGTTAAAAAAGGACGGCGCATTTACCTGACCATTGTTTCGGAAATGCCCGAAGAGGTGATGATGCCCGACCTGAAGAACCTCTCGTTGCGACAGGCGTTAGTTAACCTGGAAACGCTGGAGTTGCCTGTGGAAACGCTGGAATATGTTCAGTATTTTGCCCGCAATGCAGTGGTGGACCAGATGGTGAACAGTGAGCCGGTGGAACCCGGCACAAAAATCGCCAAAGGTACACCGGTACAACTGCTCGTGGGGAAAGGTGAATATATGACCATGGTTCCCGTGCCGGTGCTGATGGGCAAAAAAATAAAGGAAGCCCACAAAGCATTACATTATGCCTATCTGAACGTCGGGCGCGAATATTTTCTGGATACGGAAGATACGACACATGCACGGGTTTACAAAACCAGGCCTGAACCAATGAAAGATAACATGCTGAACCTGGGCGACAAAGTGGATATCTGGTACAGATCGGATGAGCATTTCGATTTTAACAACTACCTGAAACAGATTCTGCTTGATTCACTCTCAATTGACACTTTAATTATGAATAACATCATCAGGAATAAATGATCAGAAGAACAATAGCCATACTGATACTTACAGGATTTTATTTTTTTCTATCCGGCCAGGAAATCCTTTCGGGTTTGCAAATCAACGAAGCTGTAAAGCAGAAAGCGGAAAAAATGAAAGTCACCGAAAGCAGGCAGGATACCTGCGCATGCAGAGAAGGCCGGGCCGAGACACGATTGACCCTGCCTTTTTTTGATGACTTTTCCACCTCGTATGTTTATCCCGGCACTGAAAAATGGGATGAGGTTTCCAGGTCGGTTTTTGTCAATCCCGATTTCCCGTTGTTTCCACCCAACTACAAGGCCGCAACTTTTGATGCCATTGATTTTTCAGGAAAGGTTTATCAGAACGCCGACTGGATACCTTTTAAAGCGGACGAACTCCGTTCCCGGCCCATTCGCCTGGATTCGGTGTTTACGCCCGTCGTCAGGGCGCTTACATCCGCCGATTCCATCTATTTCAGCTTTTTTTATCAACCGCAGGGGGTGGGCGACAAGCCGGAACCGTGGGATACGTTAATCCTCGAATTTGCTTATCCTACCGGAGATTCGGTGTTTTCGCGCATTGACTCGATCTGGGTTCCGGTGAGCATGTATCTGTCGGGCCCCTCCGATACGCTGCGTCCCGGCGATACGGTTTATGCACCAGGTGCCGACTGTAACCCGGATATTTATATGATCAATTTCGAAACACTCACCTGGAACGATTTCATCAGGGTTCCCTGCGACTCGGTTTTTGTCCCGGAGTTTATTTGGGATAAGGTGTGGGAATCGGAAGGGATGCCACTGGATACTTTCCGGCTGAAGAACGGAGGAAAATATTTTGTGCAAAAGATGATACGTATTGACAGTACAAAATACTTTACAGACAAGTTCAGGTTCCGTTTCAGAAATTATGCCAGCATAGCCAACGATATCATCCCTTCGTGGCGCAGCAACGTGGACCAGTGGAATGTGGATTACATTTACCTCAATTATGACCGAAGCATTGAAGACACCACTTACCGGATGCTTACTTTCTCGCAAAGAGCGCCCTCCTTCCTGAAAGATTATGAGGTGATGCCTTACCGGCAATACAAAGCGGACGCCCCGGTCAATGTGCTCAAGCCCGATTTTAAGATGTACATCAGCAACATGGATAAAATCGAACACAACACCAACTATCTGTACAGGGTCAGCCAGGTAAACGGGAATTTTCAATACACATACAACGGCGGTAACTGTAACCTGCCGCCTTTTTATGAATACGGTTTTCAGCGATGCGGCACATCCTGCGGCGCTGCCCATGCCTGCCCTCCGGTTCAGATGGCATTTAATTTCGATGTGACGCGTGACACAACTTCCTATCTTATCAAGCATTACATTTCCGATTCTTCACAGGCCAACATTTTGGTGGATTCCGTCATTTATCGTCAGGGGTTTTACAACTATTACGCTTACGATGACGGAACACCCGAGTTCGGTTACGGCCTGGAGCCGGCCGGTGCTTTGCTTGCTTACCAGTTTACGTTAAGTGTTTCCGATACGCTTTGGGGTGTACAAATCTATTTTAACCGGACGGTGGACAATTCCAACCAGTTCTTTTTCAATCTGAATGTTTACCAGGATAACAATGGGAAGCCGGGAGAGATTATCTATACGATGCCTAACCAGGAACCCAAATGGAATGACGGACTGTACCGGTTTTATACTTATATGTTTGATGAGCCCATATTACTCTCGGGAACTTTTTATGTGGGATGGCAGCAATATGCCTCGGGCAGCCTGAATGTGGGTTTTGATGCCAATGATGTCCACAACAACAGGATATTCTATAAAGTTCAGACAGATTGGAAGAGCAGTATCTTCCCCGGTTCATTACTGATCAGGCCCATTGTGGGGCAAAAAATGATACTGGGCACGGAAGAAAACAGACAATCTGCTAAGAATAATCAGATCAAAATTTACCCAAACCCGGCACAAACATGGTGCATGATTGACCCGGAATACCTGAAGCCGGACCAGCAGGCACGTGTGGCTGTTTATAACATTTACGGCAGTCTGGTGGAAGAACTTACCGGGACGGGAAAAAGGATAGACGTTTCCTCACTGCCCGGTGGCATGTACCTGGTGAGGGTGATCAGCCGCAATACGATTTATACGGGTAAAATTCTTATTCTTCATTGATTTGTATTTGCGGAAAGTACCTTATCTTTGAAGGGCTAAAATCATCATCGTAATAATTCCCGGATATGCCCGAATCCCCTGCTATTCCTGAAGAAAACAGCGAGCTTTTCGAACATCACCGCATTGTGGCCGATCCGGGGCAGTCGTTGTTGCGGGTGGATAAATTCCTGATGTATCACGTGGCCAATGTTTCGCGCAACAAGATCCAGCAGGCCGCACGGGCAGGCAATATTCTGGTAAACGACAAGCCTGTGAAATCCAATTACAGGGTCAGGCCGGGCGATGTGGTTGCAGTAGTGCTGGCTTATCCACCCAGGGAAATGGAAGTGGTTCCGCAGGAAATCCATTTAGATATCGTTTATGAAGACGATGATGTGATCGTGGTCAACAAGCAGGCGGGGGTTGTGGTGCATCCTGCACACGAAAACTGGGACGGCACATTGCTTAACGGCCTTGCCTGGTATTTTGAAAAAACCGGTCAGAAAATCGAAAACGGATTCGGATACCTTGTGCACAGAATTGATAAGGATACGTCGGGCTTGTTGCTTTTGACTAAAAACGAGGAAGCCCAGACCAAACTGGCCAGACAGTTTTTTGATCACACGGTGGAAAGGTCTTATCAGGCCCTGGTATGGGGTGATCTGGAACAGGACGAAGGTACAATCGAAGGCCACATCGGCCGCAGTTTGAAAGACCGGAGGGTGATGACGGTTTTCCCGGAAGGTGAATACGGGAAAAAAGCAATCTCACATTACAAAGTGCTGGAACGGTTCGGATATGTTACTCTGGTTGAATGCCGCCTGGAAACCGGGCGTACGCACCAGATACGCGCACACTTCAAATACCTCGGTCATCCCTTGTTCAACGACGCACGGTACGGAGGTGACCAAGTCCTGAAAGGCACCACTTTCAGCAAATACAAACAGTTTGTTCAGAATTGTTTCAAGATTATTCCGCGTCAGGCGCTGCATGCCAAATCCATCGGGTTTATCCATCCTTCAACGGGAAAAAAGATGTTTTTTGACTCGGAGCTCCCCGAAGATATGCAGCAGGTAACGGAGAAGTGGAGGAATTATGTAAGAGGAAGGGGGGAGAATGGTGATTAGTGATTGGGGATTAGTGAACTGTGAACTGTGAACTGAAAACTGTGAACTGAAAACTGTGAACTGAAAACTCTTATTATTTTATTTTTCCGGCCCTAAACCTTACTGGTTGCTGGCGCGCCTTGCCAACAAAAACCTGTCAGGTTTTCCCCCTCTTCAATTAAAAAAATACACCCTTTTTTCCATCCATTCATCATTCCAATCCGTTCACTATTCACTAATCACAACTCACTTTGAAACAACGGCTTTCAGCACCTTACTTTCTCCACCTGAAATGAGTTTTACAAGGTAAACGCCTGACGGATTGGTGCCGAGGTTTAGCCGGAATGAACTTTTATTGATGGTGCTTGCAAAAAACTGAACATTTCGTCCGTTTAGATCCGTCACCCTGACTTCCAGGTCATCGGGGATCTGGCTCCCGAAGATGATCCTGAATTTTCCTGTTGTAGATGGATTGGGCGTGATGTTCGGCAAAACCCTGATGTATTTCTTCCTGATCAGGCTGTCGGAACTGTTGGCCGAATAAACCACCAGTTTCACATCGTATTCACCCGCATTGTGGTAAGTTACAGGCATTGGATCGGTTTGTTCGGAAACCTTCGGATCGCCACCCGGGAAATACCAGCGCGAGCCGGTAATGTTGCCGTTGGAATTGTTATAAAAACGCACCTGACCTCCTGTGGATATCTCGACAATGTCAGCCGAAAAGTTGGCAATTATTTCTGAAGAGTCAAAGTCAACACCCCGTAACGTCATCACTCCGGTGTTGATCGGGTCGAGCCATGGCTGCAATTGCGAGGAAGAGTCGCTTCCGTTGGACATCCAGCTTTCGCTGAATTTTCCATAATAATCTGGTTGGTTGGGACTGCTGCATGCAGCCCTTCCACCTGACAACTGGCCCACAATGTATCCCGAAGGATCGAACAGCGGGCATCCCGACGAACCCGGTTCGGTAACGCCGTGACCCGATTCGGTTTTTATCCAGTTGACTTTCCAGTACAGTCCGTCAGTGTTTGGAGACGGATTGTTGTAGTCGGTCGAGACCAGCGGGCTGTCATAAACAGAAATCATCTTGAGGTCTCCTTCGGGATGGTGGATTGTCACCCCCGATGCAGAGATGTCACCGGAACGGTTCCAGCCGTTGTAAAAGGGACGGTAATCCTTTGGTACATTATCATTTAAAAGTACCAGTTTAAAATCGGATCCGGTACTTGTACTCTGATTGCTGTACGCAATCAGCTTCGACCCCGACAGTGTTTGGTGCAACGGTTCTTTTGCCGGGAAGTCACAATCTTTTGATTCGTAATTAAAATAAAAAACCCATTTGGAATAATCATCAGCCGAAGAGTTCTCTCCGCAATGATTGGCTGTCAGAAAATAAGGGGTTTCGTCAATCTTTGTGTTGTTTACAAGCGATCCGGTACACCAGAACAAAGAACTCCCGTCCCTGACCAGTATTTTTGCCACACCCCGCTTTTCATTTTGCCATGTTGTGCCTTCGGGGCAGTTGGCAAGCACTTCACAAAAACCTGCATCACCAAAACCCCTTCCATCCCTGTTCAAACTTAAAACAGATATCCCGACATCAGAAATGGTAAAAGGTAATCCGGAGGTTTTCTGCGGGCTGTCCAGTTCAATGATCAAAGAATCTCCAGGGATCAGCTCCGTGGCCAGGTTATCGCCATTATTCAGTTGTGTAAATGCTCCCAGTACCGTCGTTAAAGAGGGATTGTAAATAAACAGTTGCTGTCCTTCCTGCAGGTTTATGTTTTTGAAATAAACATTCAGTCCTTCGGCATCTCTAATCGTTATGCCCAGTCGCCAGACAGCGTTTTCATTTTTTGTAACGAACCATTTTTCTTGCTTTTCGGCTCTTTCCGGGAAACCTGCAATATAACCTGCATACAACGGGTATTCTTTATCCCTTTGGTTCGGGTAACCAATATCTTTTTTTTCAGGAAAAAAATACAATATTTCCCCCGGCAAATCTTCTTTTGCAGCAATGGGTGTCCCCTTCACATGCAGTTGAGCCAGCCCGTTAACGATCAGTCCTGCAACCAGAAAAGCAAGTATGGTCAGTCGTTTTTTCAAATTCGGTCCCCGTCTATTTGATCAACGAAACTTTTTTCATGATCTGTTTGTCACCATTTGCAATGGTTACAAAATAGATTCCTTTTTCTTTATCGCTGAGATCAAGCACATATTGTCCTTTGGTACGGGAAATTTCTTCTGACTTTATTTTCCTGCCATAAGCGTCTGTTACCGAAAGCATAACACTGTTGTTGTCTGTTTCGGCAAAACGGATAACAAATATTCCTGTTCCTGGATTGGGATAAATCCTGAAATCATCAGGCCCTTTCAGGTCATCCACACCCACAAAGTCAACAAGAATGTAATCTTCGATGGTCTTTGTATCTGTACCGATTCCGTTGTCCACAGTCAGCGAGACGGTAAATGCCCCGCCCTGGCTGTAAACAATATTTTCAGGATTCTGCACATTGGAAGTATCAGGCGTGCCACCCTCAAAACTCCAGTACCAAGCCACAGGATCCCCGGTTGACAAATCGGTAAAGTTTACCGACTCGCCTTCCATGATGTGGGGGTCGTCGGCTTCAAAATCGGCTTCCGGCAGAACGGTGGTTACTTTGATATAATCTTCTTTTACGATGGTGTCGGACCCACCCAGATTATAAGCAACCAGTTTTACCTGATAAACCCCTTCGTTTGGATATCTGACCAGCGGATTCTGTGCGTTTGAAGTGTCAGGAGAAGCACCTTCCAAAGACCATGCCCAGGCATTGGTTACCCCGGCGGAATTGTCGTAAAAGTGTACTTTTTGAGAAGGCATAACGATGGTATCATCGGCATAAAAGTCAGCTTCCGGAGGCGTCATGGGGTTAACGTGTATATAATCCTGTTGAATGAGCGAATCTTCACCATCACCGTTGACAACATGCAGTGAAACGTCAAAATATCCGGTGTCAACATAAATCACCGAAGGATTTTTGATGTATGCCGTATCGGGGTCGCCACCTTCAAAAACCCAGAGCCATTCATAGATACCCGGTCCTGAAAGGTCGGTAAAGTGAACCGTATCTGCCTGTGTGATATCCGTGGAGTCGGCTGTAAAATCAGCTTCCGGGGGAATCAGCTCCCAGGAGATGCCGGGCAATTTTTCTATCCCTGTCCCGCTCGGATCGAGCCACGGTTTCAGTTGTGTGCTGTTTGTATTGCCATTCTGATCCCATGACCAGTACATTTTTCCGTAATATGCCGGTGACGGGGTTTCGCATGAATTGCTGGTATATCCGCCTGTCAGGTCACCCATGATCAGGCCGTTGGCATCAAAAACCGGGGAACCCGACGAGCCGCCCTGCATGATGGATTTGCCGTTGACCGTTTCAGCCCAAACCAGTTTCCAGTGCGTGGGCTGCCCGTTCCAGAATGTGGAAGACTGAAGCGGTGTGGAATAAGTGCTTATCTTTTTAATATCGCCGGCAGGGTGATGGATACCGACACCGTTCGGGGCATCTTCGTTGCTGTTTGTCCGATTCCAGCCGTTGTAAAAAACATCATAGCTGTCAGGGATGGTTCCGTTGATACGAACCAGGTAAAAGTCGGAACCCGGGATGTCGGGATTAGCCATTCCGGGATCGTGGGCTTTAAACACACATCCCGTTTTGGAATTGTAACCCTGTCCGCTACCGCCGCATGTAGATGCCTGGTAGTTAAAATAAAATATCCACTGGTTCAGATCGCTGGCCGAGGCAGTTCCGCCACAATGCGAGGCGGTCAGGAA
This sequence comes from uncultured Lentimicrobiaceae bacterium, assembly GCA_964567945.1. GTDB lineage: Bacteria > Bacteroidota > Bacteroidia > Bacteroidales > F082 > JAADID01. Next base: position 4,977 of record CAZMOS010000003.1, on the reverse strand, counting down.
ATAGGGTGTGCGGTCGTTATCAGTGTTGTTGATCAGTGAACCGGAGCACCAGTAATAACTGCCTCCGATCTTAATGGAAATTCTCGCAATTCCGTCAATCTGGTTTTCCCAGCCATCGCCTTCTTCACAGGCCACGTCAATCATACACCACCAGGCGCCGTCTTCGTTACGGAAATTGAAATCAATATAGCGGTAAGCATAAGCCAGTTCCGAAACATCTATTCGGGCTTCTTCTTTGACATTTTCCGGTTGGAAATATTCAAGTGTTACTTTGTCGCCCTGAACAAATTGGGTGGCAAAAAGTTTTTCGGGCGGGTTGTTGTCATGTGTAAACGAGCCGATCACCTGTCTTTTGTCCCGGTTGTATAAAAAGAGCTGTCCCCCTTCGGGAATGTAAAAGTTATTGTAATACACGCCGAGAGCCAGCGCTCCTTTGACTTCGAGCGCCAGGCGCCAGACTTTCCCAACGCCTTCTATTTCGGTCCATGTGCCGGAATTTTTCATGTTTTTGTTTACTTCTACCGATACACCCATCCGCCAGGGGCCGGGTCCGCCGAGACTTTTTTCGATCTGGTCTTCCTGATGTATTTTTTCCATATCGGGTTGCTGAAGCACCAGAACTTCATAGTTGTCCGGTAACTGGAACATGGTGCTGTAAGGTGTTCCGCCGTGACTGACCTGGGATACGGCCAGATTAACAATTCCGGTAAAAAGGGTTACCAGAAAAAGAGTAAATATTTTTTTCATTGTAAAAAAGATTAAAAATGAATTGATGAGGCAAAGTTAACCATAATTAAAATCAAACATTCATGTTACGAAAATAGAATTGAGAGGTTGCGGATTTTTTTGGCCGGATGGGTGCAAGACCCTGTTGGGGCAGCATGTGCTTTAGGAAAAAATCCTGAAAGGATGAAATGATTATAGCAGAAAAAATCAAGAGAAAATAACTCCGAAGGAGTGACATAAATGGTTTGGTTCAGTGGAATTCCGGTTACTAATGACACATTCTATGTAAGGGATTATTATTTAACCAAATAAGGCTCTATGCTAAAACAGAGAAACAAAATAGATCGTTTAACTCTGACGAAATAGGGTGGGCGATTCTACCCCTTTGGGGGAGTTAGAGGGGGTTGGGTGAGATGAGGAAACTCCTGACTGAACTGCGAACGGCAGGCAGGGATATGCAGGGATAGGCAGGGAGTCCTGAATAACTAATGGAAAAATAAAAATCTCGTGTTTCATAGCATCAGGATTCTTAGGGCGCGCCAACCCACTAACCAACCTGTCAGTGCCTCAGAACTAAACGTGGATTGTTGATTTCCGGTTTCATATGGGACTATCTATTGTTCTATTTGCTCATCAATCACTATTCACAAATCACTAATCTTAAATCATCTGAATCCGGATAATCCCCTACCTTTGCCGAAAAACTTTTAATTATGATCATTGTAACGGGAGCTGCCGGGTTTATCGGTAGCGTGCTCACAGGAAAACTGATAGAAAAAGGATTCGACAATATCGTGGTTGTCGATGACTTTTCCAGAGCCGATAAAAACAAAAACCTGGAAAACAAAAAGTTCAGCCGCCCGGTTGAACGGGACGATTTTTTCCAATGGTTTGACGAAAATCCCGATGCCGTTTCTTTTGTTCTGCATATCGGGGCGCGTACCGACACAAGCGAGTTCGATAAAAATGTTTTTGATATCCTGAACCTGAACTATTCAAAACAGGTGTGGGTTCGCTGTACCGAGCACAGGATCCCGTTGATCTATGCTTCATCGGCAGCCACTTACGGGATGGGGGAGTACGGCTATAATGACGACCACAGCATTGTTGAAAAACTAAAACCGTTGAACCCTTACGGGGAATCGAAGAATGATTTTGACAAATGGGCACTCAAACAAACGGCGACGCCTCCGTTTTGGGCAGGGCTGAAATTTTTTAATGTTTACGGACCCAACGAATACCACAAAGGAAGGATGGCCTCGGTCATTTTCCATGCTTTTAATCAAATCAAAGAAACCGGCAAAGTAAAATTGTTCCGCTCGCATAATCCTGACTTTAAGGATGGTGAGCAGTTGAGGGATTTTATTTACGTGAAAGATGTGGTGGACGTAATCACATTCCTGATGAAAACAAAGCCTGCCTCCGGGCTTTATAACCTGGGTACAGGAAAAGCACGCACGTTTAACGACCTGGCCAATGCCACTTTCCGGGCGCTCGGTATGGAACCAAACATTGAGTTTATTGATACTCCCGAAGATATCCGCGACAAATACCAGTATTTTACCGAAGCCAGTATGACAAAATTAAGAGCAGCGGGTTATGGCAAACCTTTCACAAGTCTGGAAGACGGCGTTGAGGATTATGTGAAGAATTATCTTGTGGGGCATAAGTATTATTGATCGCTACTATTGTCAAGTCAAGAAAATTATATCTTTTCCCTTTGCTACCCCTGACCCTTACTAGTCCGCCGCTTCGCTTTGGCAGGCGGAAAGGGGAATACCTACGCGCGCCAAGTCCCCTTTAGGGGATTAAGGCCTGCCTGCGCGTAGCTGCTTCGGCGAAGGCAGGGGTGAGCGTACCATGAAAACGCCATTTCATAGTTGACTTGACACTACGGTGAAAATGTGTGTTTCATAGGTTCAGGATTCCCTGCCCATACGCTCAGGCGGGTTTCGTCGCTCCACCCACAAGCTAACGCAACTCCTCAGAACTAAACGTGGGTTGTTAGTGGTTGGTTTCATAGGAATATCAGTACAACTGAAAAAGAATACTAACCATCTTTTATCCTTTTCTGATCCCTTCGATTATCCGGATAAATGACCAGACAGCCAGAATCAGAATAACGGCAATACTAACATAAATAAAACTCCACTTGCCAATGTTGGCTATTGAAGCCATACTAACCGTTTCCTGTTGCAATACCGGAAACTGATCCATCAGCTTACGGAGCTTGTAATTTTCGAGAAAGTCGAAAAGCATCCCGGCAAGCGGAAGGATAGAAACAACAATGACAGGCCACTTTCTGCGGAATGTCAATGATGAAAGGACAAAAAGTGTAAAAGCAAAAAACAAACCGTAAGAAACCGGGTAGATCGAGTCTTTCAGCAAACTTTCTTTTTGGTAAACCGTGCGTCCGTTATCACCCATACAATCCAGTTCCTGATAGACTTTATCAGTTGATATTCCGAATGAAAGGTCAGGTAGCTCGGCACATTCAGGACGATCGGCTACATCGTCAATTTCCGATTGTACACCGGGCATTGTGTAATTCATAAGATACAGAAAAGGTATCAACAGAATAAACCAAATTATCCAGGAAACTCTTTTGTAAACCATAAACAAGCTTTTAAATTTGCAGAAATCAACTTTTTAATTGTGGTACTATTTGTTTGATATAAAAACCGAATACATCGGAATAATGGATTAACGGAATGTTTATTATGACCCGTCTCGAAAACCGTTTACAGTTTTTTTGTACTAATAATTCCCATTTATTTTGTTTTCATGTTTTTGGATGCAACCACAAACAGGTACAAACGCACCATCAGGAAACCGATCAGAAAACCCAGCACAGCCCCTGCCAGCACATCTGAAGGATAATGGACACCAAGATATATTCTGCTGTATCCAACCAGTAATGCCCAGCTAAACATGACCCACGGCAACCATTTATATGTTCTGTAAAAAAGCAGACTTAAAAAAGTGGCTAACGCAAAAACATTGGTTGCATGCGATGAAACAAAACCGTATTGCCCGCCACAATCGGTGACCATGTAAAGTACAGGCGCCACATCAGGATCGTGGCAGGGCCTCAACCGCTCGAAAACATTTTTAAAGGCATGGACGGAAAGCTGATCGGAAAGGATCAGGGTCAGTATCAAAAAAGCCAGCATTAAATAGCTTTTTGATTTATAATGCTTTACGATAAAATAAAGCAACAACAGATAAAAAGGCAACCAAAACAACCGGGAGCTTGCATAAATCATCAAATAATCCAGGAAACCATTGTGCAGCCCGTTAATCAGGAGTAAAGCCCCGGTATCGAGATTATTAAAAAATTCTATCATTCGGAATTATTCTTTTTCTTCTTTTTCCCTGAAAGAGAGATGGCTTTCTTTTTCATTTCATAATACTCATTGTTGTAAGGGTTGCGCTTGATCAAAACGTCAAGATAGCCCATTGCCCGTTTCCCTCTGCCTTTCTCAAGTTCTTTTTTCGCTTTTTTCCTGTAATAATCATCGTCATTGCACGCATAACCCGGATTATCACCCACATAAACAAGCAAAGCATTGAGCGAATCGGTTTTGGTACCTTTCATGGTAAATTGAATAGGTATTTCAAAACGGGTGTATCTTTCATCTTTACACGTGTTCCATTTTCCTCTTGTTGACTGGAAAAAAGCGCTTATCTCTTCGTCTGTGCCATAATGCAAAGGATTTTTTACAGTTACCAGATTGATGTTTCCGTCACAATCCACTTCAAAAGAGGCAATAGCAATCCCGATAATACAGTTTTGTTTGGCTACTTCGGGATACGAAACAGATGATAAAAATAACTTTTCAAATGAATAGAAACCTCCTTTAAAACGGTAGTCAAGCAGTTTTCTCATATTCATTTTCCTGCTCTCGCTCACGGACACAGACTCCTGAGAATAACTTAAACTGTTTAAAAGCAGGAAAAAGACAAGTATTGCTGTTGATTTATTTTTCATGGTTGTTTCTGTTTATTTAATCGCTAAAATTAAAAAAATTGAACTCGCAAAAGACAAGCTGTTCAATTTATAATCTATCGGATATTAACAGCATACGGAAAGCGTAGCCGAAAAAAGTTGACTTCACCTTTAATATTCATTATCATTGCAAAAATAAAACATGTATTTTTCATTTTTACAAATGATCCGCAAAACAAAATTATTCATAACTAAATTTACTAAACTATGCCGAACCAAAAACTTACCCGAATCCTGTCCAT
>CAZMOS010000002.1:0-71457 GCA_964567945.1 uncultured Lentimicrobiaceae bacterium | reverse complement strand
CCTTTTGTTTATATCTATGACGTTTTTATCCAGGTTCAACACTTGATTCGCATTACTTGATAATAATTTCAATATCATCTGGGAAAAGCAATACTCCCTTTCCGAATACAAACGTGGAGTTTCAACAGGTGATATGTTACGGTTGGACGACGGCTCGTTTTTATATGCCCGGCAACCGGATTGGTTTGTTGATTACATGTATCTTTTTCATTTATCAGCAGATGGGGATAGTCTGGAATACAAAACTTTTAAAGGTGATTCTGCTGGTGTAATCATGGCGCTTACTTATAGTCCCGACTCCTTATCCTATTGGCTTCATACCTATTATGCTAACTATGAACCCACAAAACCTGCCGCCCAGGTGGTTGTGCTGAACAAGCAGCTTGAATACTCAAAATTAATGTATTATCCGCGTTGGTTTTACGAAGACTATTATGCAAAAGTTCTCCCGGGCAAAAAGCTTATAGCAAGCGGAAATTACAATGATTTTGATAACAATTATTTAGCTTCTTTTATTGTTGATACAGGCCTGAACGTTTTACATGAAGATTACATTACAGATCCTGACACTCCTTTTATGGCCACCAGACAATGTGTTGATTATTTTTATCCTGATCAGATTTATACGGGAGGAACGCATAACCGCTCACTGTATGGGAAGTTTCCAACCTGGTTTGTACTGGCCAAATACAATGATGAACTGGGCTTGATTTATGAGCGTTACATTGGCGATAGTGCAAACTACTGGCTTTTTAATGTGACTGCAACATCGGATAGCGGGGTTTTGCTTTCGGGAACACGTTACGACTACTGGGAACCGGTAGCAAGAAAAAAGGCCATCATTATGAAACTGAACCCGGAGGGTATAATTGTCGGAAATGAAGAAATACAAACAGGAGTAACTATTAAAAAAGCCATTGTATATCCCAACCCGGGTGGGAATGCACTTTACCTCCGCACGGCTTTACACAATACAACCTTTGTGATGTTCGATATGCAAGGGAAGCCGGTAATCAGGCAGAAAATTGAGCAATTAATCAGCCGGTTCAATATGTCTCGCCTGCCTGCCGGTATTTATAATTGGACTTTAAATGATGGTAAACAAATGCTTGAGTCGGGAAAATGGGTGAAGCAAAAATAAAAACAACGAACTATTGTTGCTTGTCCGAATCTACCCCTTTTTGCGCCAGTCTTCCCGCCCGGCCTTACGCTTTAGAGAGACCTGTCTGCCGATTTACCAGCCGAAGGATGACAGGCAGGCTGGTGCTGGGGTAAAAATAAACTTCATTTTCAAATAGAGCCCTTTTCTCGACCCGCTGAAAGCTCCTGCCCACAAACCCTACCCTGTAGCCCGTTCAGCGGGTCAGGGGGCGCCTCTTCCGGCAGGTTCACGGTAGTTATCATATTCCCGCCGGGAAGAAAAAAGTCTGTGAACCATTGATAAAGAAACTGCTTTGAGCGTGACGCTCAAAGCGGGTGAACAGGTGATCAAACAGGGATGTAAATTTTATCAGTCAACTCGCGGTATTCTTCTTCGCAATTGCTTTTTGCCGTAATTCCTCCTCCGCTTTTGTAAACCAGCCCTTCGGGTGTTCTTTCAATGAACCGGATCATTACTCCGCTGTCCAGGGTTTCCCCGTCGAATATACCGAAAATACCGGTATAATATCCCCGGTCATATTGTTCGGCTTCACGGATAATCTCCAGGGTTTTCTGTTTCGGCGCACCCGATATTGATCCTGCCGGTAAAAGCTTAGATAAAACATATCCCAGTTGTTCCCGGTAGTTTTCAGGCAATGTACCCGTAATGACCGAACTCATCTGGAGTAATTCCCCCCGGTGTGTTTTGATCTTTTCGATGTTTCTGAATTTCTCTACTTTCACTTTTTTGGCTACCATACTCAAATCGTTCCGGATAAGGTCCGCAATGGTATAGTGTTCGGCCAGCTCTTTTTTGCTGTTAAGCAAACGGTTTTCAGCATCCGGTAGGGTGGCGTCCGTGGTTCCTTTCATAGGGAATGAGCTGATCTTCCGGCCTTTGATCTGTACAAATGTTTCCGGTGAAAAGACCACAAACCGGTCCTGATACCAAAGTCTGAATTTTGCCCTGCTTTGATAAAATATCTCTTTCAGCGTATAATTGGTTTCTATTCCTGCCGGGAAGGTCAGGTTCAGCAAAAAAGAATTACCGTGATGAATATGCTTCTGAACAAAATGAAAAGCTTCACTGTATTTCTCAAACGAAACGGGCCGGGCGCTGATAACGGGTTTTTTCTTCACCGGATCAAATCCGGGGACATTTGTCTTCAGGTTGACCGCATACAAAATTTCTTCAGGATCAACTTCCGTTAAAGGTACAACAACCGGATTCAGCATATTGTAATCCACAATAAACAGAAAAGGAATTTTTTCCTTTCCCAGTTGGTTGATCTTTTGAACGGTCTGTGATAACATAAACTTTTGTTTCTGTTAGGTACAAACTTAAAACAAACCGTTAACACTATTTTGGAAAATGATTTTTAAAGCATTATTATTTTTGTTTTAAACGCCCGGAGTTACTTCCAAATTTCCGAATTTAGCGAAAATTTTCAGGCCATGTCCGCACTCATTTTAATGGTAATTGTATTTTTCGGGTATATCCTGATGTACCGTTTATATGGAAAGTACATCAGCAAATGGATATTCAAACTAGATGAACACAGGGTTCCCCCTTCCATTTCCATGCAGGACGGCGTTGATTACCAGCCCACCCGGAAAGAGATCATATTCGGTCATCATTTTGCTTCCATTGCCGGAACCGGGCCGATCGTAGGACCTGCCATTGCCGTGATCTGGGGATGGGTACCGGCCATCCTCTGGATTTTTTTAGGCAGCATTTTTATCGGAGCTGTCCATGATTTCGGCGTATTGATCCTCTCCATGCGTAACCAGGGGAAATCCATTGCCGACATAGCAGGAAAAACCATCAACCGGAGAATACGTTTTTTGTTTTTTATCATTGTATTCCTTGAGCTTTGGATACTGATCGCTGTTTTCGGGCTGGTGATTGCCGTGATCTTTAAAATGTTTCCCGCCTCGGTATTTCCGGTGTGGATGCAGATACCCATCGCCGTTACCCTGGGATGGCTGATCTACCAAAAAGGAAAAAACATGTGGAAATGGAGCATTTACGCCGTTATCCTGATGTATTTTACGGTAGTTCTCGGCTATTATTTACCCATCGAAATACCCGTTATTGCGGGTATTCCGCCCACCGGTGTCTGGACGATCGTTTTACTGATCTATGCTTTTGTGGCTTCCGTTCTACCTGTAAAAACATTGCTTCAGCCCCGCGACTTCATCAACACTTATCAACTGATATTTGCCATGCTGTTAATGTCGCTTGGCGTTATTGCGGCCTCATTCATGGGTGAATTGCGCATGGCGGCTCCCGCGATTCATGTTCATGTTAAGGATGCCCCGCCATTGATCCCGTTTTTGTTTATCACCATTGCTTGCGGTGCCGTGTCGGGCTTTCATTCACTTGTGGCTTCGGGAACTTCTTCCAAACAGGTGATGAACGAAAAAGATTCGCTGTTTGTAGGTTACGGAGGAATGCTGACCGAAGGAGCCCTAGCCACTCTGGTGCTTATTGCCGTAGCTGCAGGGATAGGTATGGGATTTAAGGATAATGCAGGAGAGATACTCACGGGTACACACGCATGGTCGGCACATTATGCTTCATGGACGGCTGCACAGGGATTGGGATCCAAGTTGCAGGCTTTTGTGAACGGCGCTGCCAATATGATTGATACCATCGGAATACCACCTGGTATTTCTATTGTCATCATGGGCGTTTTTGTGGCTTCCTTTGCAGGAACTACCCTGGACACCGGTACCCGCGTACAACGTTATGTGCTCACGGAATTATTTGAAGGAACAAAAATAAAACTCCTGAAAGACCGCTATTTCACAACTGCCCTGGCTGTACTTTCAGCACTTGCCCTGGCTTTTGTCACAGGAGCCGACGGGAAAGGGGCCTTGAAGCTCTGGCCGTTGTTCGGAGCTGTCAACCAGATACTGGCAGCCATTTCTTTGCTGGTTATCACGATTTATCTGAAACGGAAAAACGGGTGGAAATGGCTGATCAGCGGAATTCCGGCGATTTTTATGGCGATCAGCATTTTCTGGGCCACACTGATCAATCAGGATATCTTTGATAAGCACCAGAATGTATTGCTCATTGTGGTAAACGCTGTTATTTTTATCCTGGCAGCCTGGATACTGGTGGAAAGCATAATCACCTTTTCCAAAGCTTCAAAAACTGAAAGACAAAAACAACAGGGATGAAACTCCTGATCATTGATAACTACGATTCGTTTACCTATAATCTTGTGCAATTGGTTGAGCATTGTGGCACCTATGATTACCGGTTAATAAAAAATGACCGTTTGTTTGACATTGATACCCGGGTATTTGACAAAGTACTCATCTCTCCGGGTCCGGGGATAGCTTCTGAAGCGGGGTACCTTTTACCGTTTGTTGAAAAACATCTGAAAGATAAATGTTTTCTTGGAATTTGCCTGGGTTACGAAGCCATTGCCCAGTTGTGTGGAGGAAAACTTGTCCGTTTGCACGAGCCGATGCACGGCTTGCGCAACAAAGGGAAAGTGCTGGTCAGAGAGGGAATTTTTGAAGGATTGCCTGAAGATTTTTATATCGGACATTATCACTCGTGGATCATTGAAAAAGAAAGTATGCCCGGAGAACTGGAAGCGACAATGAAAGATGAGAACGGACTGATCATGGCCTTCAGGCATCGCCAATACGATCTTACCGGATTGCAGTTTCATCCCGAATCGGTTATGACAGAATACGGGCAGGAGATGATCGGGAACTGGATTGGGAGTTGAGCGTTATGTATTATGGAGGAAGGAGTTAATGGTAAATGGTTAATGGAAAATAGTTAATAGTAATTCTCAATCAACAACACACAACTCTATTTCACCGCAATAGTTTCTATCTCAATTAAAACACCGAGCGGCAACTCTTTCACTGCAAATGCTGCTCTGGCCGGCGGGTCTTCCGGATAATATTTTCCGTAAACTTCGTTCATTGCTTTGAAGTTGCCCATGTCGCTCAACAGGCAGGTGGATTTAATAACGTCCGAAAAACCGTATCCGGCTTTCTCAAGAATAGCGCCGATGTTTTTCATAACCTGTTCGGTTTGTTCGGTGATATTTCCTTCTATAACTTTTCCTGTTTCCGGATTTATGGGTATTTGTCCCGAAATGAATAACATTCCCCCGGCTTCCACGGCCTGGCTGTATGGCCCGATAGCTGCCGGAGCTTTGGCTGTATGAATAATCTTTTTCATAGGTTTTTGATTTTTCGTCAAAGATAAGTATTCTGATGCGAATTTTCTGCTTCCTGTTTTACAGAACAGGTAAATCATCATAACCCCACGGCTGAAGCCGTGGGTTACTGATGTGTTTCATAGCATTCATTATACATCACATCAGTTTCCCAGTCCTTTAGGGCTGGGTTAGGTTGGGTTCTGGCTGGGTGTATCTTTCAGTCATCAGCGTATTTTTTTATATCTTTTTCCCTATCTTTACCCGCATATTCAAAATCCGTATAATATGTACAATCCTCCTGATTATTACCTGGTTGACGAACTGTTGACAGATGAACATAAAATTATACGTTCGGCTATTCGCGACTGGGTGGATCGCTCCGTAAAACCCATTATTGACGATTATGCTCAAAAACATACTTATCCCACCCACCTGATCAAAGAGATGGGAGAGATCGGCACCTTCGGGCCTTTTATTCCCGGGAAGTACGGCGGCTCGGGCTTGGATCATATTTCGTACGGCCTGATCATGACCGAGTTGGAAAGGGGTGACTCGGCTATCCGCTCCACGGCTTCCGTACAGACTTCGCTGGTGATGTATCCCATATACGCTTTCGGGTCGGAGGAGCAACGGATGAAATACCTGCCTAAACTGGCAACCGGCGAGTGGGTCGGTGCATTCGGTCTGACCGAACCGAATCATGGTTCGGATCCCGGTAGCATGCTGACCAGTTTTAAAGATAAAGGCGACCATTATTTGCTGAACGGTTCCAAAATGTGGATCACGAATGCTTCGATCTGTGATGTGGCTGTAGTCTGGGCAAAAGATGAAGAGGGTAAAATAAGGGGGATGGTCGTGGAACGCGGTATGGAGGGTTTTACCACTCCTGAAACCAAAAAAAAATGGTCGTTGCGGGCATCTTCCACAGGCGAACTGATTTTTGACAATGTCAGGGTGCCGAAAGAAAACCTGATGCCAAACATCAAAGGACTGAAAGGGCCGCTCATGTGCCTGAATTCTGCCCGTTACGGCATTGCGTGGGGCGTGCTGGGAGCAGCAATGGATTGTTACGATACCGCATTACGTTATGCCCTGGAACGCAAACAATTTAAAAAACCCATTGCTTCGTTCCAATTGCAGCAAAAGAAACTGGCAGAGATGTTAACGGAAATCACAAAAGCTCAATTGCTGGTATGGCGCCTGGGCATGCTGAAAAATGAAGACAGGGCAACACCAGCACAAATTTCAATGGCCAAACGAAACAATGTGGAAATGGCGTTAAAGATTGCCCGTGAAAGCCGGCAGATTCTCGGAGCCATGGGTATCACCGGCGATTTCCCGATGATGCGCCACATGATGAACATGGAATCGGTTATCACGTATGAAGGTACGCACGATATCCATTTGCTGATCACAGGTATGGATATTACGGGTATTCCGGCGTTTGAGTAAATGACTTTCCTTGCAATTGATTTCCCCATCAGTATTAAAACCCACAGAGACCTGACGGGTTTATTTCTAAAAAAGAAAAAAACCCTGTCCAGGAATTTCCCGGACAGGGTTTTCTTAATTAGTGATGAAAGGACTATTTTTTGATAATTTTCTTTGAATAGGTTTCATCTCCGATTGTTACTTTTACAATATATACTCCGGGACGCAGTTTATTGATATTGATTTGTTCTTCACCGGCCGGTAAAGTAACATGCTGCATCATTTCTCCCGAGGTGCTGTAGATGGTAACATCACTGCTTTCGTCGCTTTCAACATCAACAATAACATTTAAAACATCATTTGCCGGATTCGGATAAAGGGTAACTTCATCTTCTATGTCACCGGCTGACAATTTTTTACCCGTATCCTTCACATCAACCATTTTAACAGGTCCGTTGATTGTTGAAGTGGAGGCCAGAATCGTGATGTCATCAATGTAAACATCATCCCAGTTTCCACTTGCATCGCACATAAACCGTATCTTCATATTGGAAGGGAATGTATAATCGGATTCATAAATGTTGACAGTGGCTATATAGAAATAATTGTTTTCAAAATCATAGCCTCTTGCAAAATCAGCTACAATATTCCAGGAAGAGCCGTCATAATACTGGACAAAGAAATCTTCTCCGTATTCCATACTGATGGCAACAAAGTAAAACTCAACCTGTATTTGAATATAACCCGGTGAATTGACATCTTCTCCGTTTGTCATATAGAAAGAAGATTTTATACCGGAATTATCCTGAATATCTGCCGCATCGCTTCCACTCCATGCATAGGTTCCACCGGTATAATATTTACAATCAACACCGCCATCAGTCCAGATTCCCCAACCGCTTTCGAAGTCTGTAAAACTCAGTGTAACGGTTGATGGGGCTGTCGTGACTGTGATGTACCCTGTTTTTGTATTGCTGTCCGAGCCGGCCGAGTTGGACGCAACCAGCGTGACATCATAAGTTCCGGCTGTATTGTATGTCACTGAAGGGTTTTGTGCTGTGCTGCTTGAAGGCGTACCTCCGTTAAATGTCCATGACCAGCTTGTCGGGTTATTGGTCGAGAGGTCGGTGAAATTAACTGTCGTTCCTTCCGTTACCGAAGTAGCATCTGCGGTAAAGTCGGCAACGGGAGCAATAACCACATCGTTTACGGTAATATATGCCGTTTTTGTTTTGGTGTCGGAACCCACGGCATTGCTGGCTGTAAGCTCCACTGTATAAGTTCCCGGCGTATTGTAGGTTACTGTTGGATTTTGTGCAGTACTTGTTGCAGGTGTACCTCCGTTAAATGTCCATGACCAGCTTGTGGCATCGGTGGACAAGTCGGTAAAATTCACACTTTGTCCTTTGTCAATAACTGTCTGGTCAGCCGTAAAGTCGGCTACCGGCAATTTCATCACCGTAATATAATCTACCTTTGTTTTGGTATCCGAACCGGCATCGTTTGTAGCTGTCAGCTCAACCGTATAACTTCCTGAAACATCATACTGAACACTTGGATTTTGTGCCGTGCTGCTTGAGGGGTTACCTCCGGTGAACGTCCACGCCCACGATGTTGGTACATTGGACGACTGGTCTGTAAAATTCACAACCGTTCCTTCTGCTACGGTGGTATTGTCGGCTGTAAAGTCGGCTACCGGAGCAACAGGTGTTGCTGATGTAATTGAAACCGTGTAATCTTCTACTTCTCCATAGCTGAAAGTTTCACAGGGTGTGGGATAGCCATTCCATTTCATGGATATCCTCATCCTTGTGTTTCCGGTTGCTGCTGCACTCACGGTGAAACTGCCTGACACGGCGCTTGACCCCGCACCGCTGAAAACCTCTTCACCTGCATCGGTAAAGTCACCGTTTTTGTTGTAATCAATCCAGACTTTAAAATCTTCGGTGTAGGTACTTCCCGAAAATCCTGGTGTGAGCGTTACCGAAATTGTGGAACCGGCTTCCATGGAAACGGTCATGCTTGTGAAATCGGAATAAGGAGTAGCTCCCGAGCTGTTAACAAACGTGCCGAATTGTACTTCTTTGATCCACTCATACGACTGGCTGTTCCCTTGTGAGGCGCAATAGGTAACAGGTGCGTCTTCAACCGTTATATAATTTGTAATCGTTTTGGTATCAGAACCTGCTGAGTTCGAAACAGTCAGGGTTACCGAATAAACTCCTGCCGTATTGTAAGCTATGGTTGGATTTTGGGCAGTGCTTGAAGAGGGAGTTCCTCCTGGGAACGACCAACTCCATGATGTGGGGTTATTCAATGACTGATCCTGGAAGTTAACCGAAGTGCCTGTTGCAATGTAAGTCTGGTCAGCAGTAAAATCTGCGACTGGAGCAACCGGGGGAGGCGTTTCGAATGAAAATGAAGCAATCTGTGTTTTCCAGTCCCAACTCCCGGTTGAATATTCCTGGGTGTACCAGAAAGTAGCGTCATCAGTGGGATCAACAGACATCATGGAATAATCACCCCATCGGCTTACGCCGGTTTGTGAGGCGGCACCCGCCTTGATAGTTGTTTCAGCAATATCCAAAACACCTAATCCCGAAGGAGCACCTGCCGTTTGTCCGGCACAGCGAATGGAGGGATAGGTTGAGGAACTCGAAACGGAATATCCGATGGCAATATCACCGCTGCCGTTCATGGCAATGCTCGACATCCAGCGATTGTCTCCGTCAGCAGGGGCATAGGTCCCTTGCTGGTAAACGCTCCATCCGCTACCCGTGTTTCTCAATTCGTACCAGCGGACACCCGCCTGGCCGTTACCGTCTGCATTTACAGTGTGGCTGGTGACCATCGTCTGATGATCGCCGAAATTTCTGTATTGGATCCTGTACATCAACCTGTCGGCAAGGTCGTCCAGTGTCTGGGTTGTGCCCGGTTGATTAATGGTTATACCACTGTATGAATAGGCCTGTACCGACAAGGTACTCACAAGCGTAACGGTTGAGTTGCTTGTATTTCCCCAGTCAACCTGTGCTTCCCATATACGGAGCCCGTTTGTTGTCAGGTTCATCAGATAGTTGGGCGCTCCGGTCGGTGGTAAAGTGGCACCATCGCAGTCAGCAGGCAATAAGCTTCCGTAACTGGTTCCCAGGTTGAAAAACACCATCGTGGCTGTTGCATTTCCATTGAGCATGGCTGACCGGTCAAGGATGGCCACACCACCTCCGGCCCACGTTGACCCGTTGGCAAACTGGTTTACTGTAAGATAATATCCATCAGGCCAGATACCGAATTTCGGGTAATCGGGCATATTGTCAAACTCAAAAGCATATCTGTACCATGAACCGGTAGGATCAGAAGTTGTGGATATGGCAACCAGTTCATAATATTTTGTGTTTGTTGTATTTACGGCAAACTGGCTCACAAGCCACCTGTCGGCATACTCGTCATATAAAACGATGGGATCGCCATCATTGGCGTTGTCATACGGCTGCCCGTCATCAAAACCTTCCCAGATGGTCTGGTTGTCGGCCGGGGCAAGTAACTGGTTCCCGTTTTTGTCCCATACGGCATACGACAAATTGATCATTTGAAAATAATGACTGAGACCAACATCACCGTCCGTGTCCGGAGGGGCTACCCCGTTAAGGTTGCTGACACCGGCAAAATTCTGGCCGATTGTAACCGTTGCCCTTGTCGCAGGGATGTTATCCTGAAGTACAGGGTCCGGGCCCACTAAGGTTGATGGCCGTTTGAATTCTTCCTGAAAACCGAATTTATTTTTGATCAGGTTTTCTTTCCACGAGCGGGTGCGTTCCCCGGGCGGAATGGGTGTGACATCCCTCAAATTTTTTGAAACGTCAAAGTGGATTGGTTTGAGGATCTTGGCCGGATAGATGGGTTTGTTTTGCGACCAAAGCATTGAGGATGGCAAAATGATCAGCATGCTCAACGCAATTACAAAAGCATAATGTTTTCTCATAATGGTAATATTAAGTTAATGAAAAGTATGGGTTTGAAAAAAATATTTTGTTTGGGTGTTTACAACTTCGACAAATGGAAATTTCCTGGAGTATGATGCGTTTTAATAATGGTCGTGCCATTCAGTTGTTCTGTTTTAGATTCCTCAACCTCAACAAAAACCTTAAAACAAAGTAATTACTTATTGAAGGTTAGTAAGTTATAAAATAAAAAAAGTTGTTGGTTTATAAAAGACGACTCAAATATAAAATTTTTTTGACTTGAAAGAAAAAAACCATCTCTTTTTTTGTTACCGGCAAACGGTTAAAAACATAACCGGTTTAGAAATCCCTCCAGTCGTTCTTTTTGTTCAGTTTGAGGTCTTGCAAAATGGATGCTTTTACATTGATGCTGAAATTCCAGCTTTGACGCGGACCCAGAGGCACCCAGTTAAAACGCATTTCCCAACAATGCAGATCACGATATAAGCTGATAGATGTGTAGGAAACTTCGTTGTTCGTAAAATCCCATCCGGTGCGGAAAGTAAATTTCCATTTGGGCGTAATGTTCACCTGACCGTTGATGGCAAGCGTCTGGACGATCTTTCTGTTGTTCGATCTTATATAATTCAGATAAATGGGATTGTTAGAATATTGAAAAGTATAATTCAGGTTAAGTGACCAGGGGATGCTCCAGTCCACATAATTCTCCGGATGGCTTTCAATCTCTTCCCATTCGTTTTCTGTGGCTTCTTTGGGTTTTTCTTTTTTCTTTTTTTTGAAATCCTTGTCTCCCAGTTTAATGCCCAGGCTTAGAGCCCAGATCGTATTATCCATCCTGAACAACTGACGGTTTACATCCCACTGAAAGGTATTAATCCTTCTGCCCGAAGAGTCAACTGTATAGGGATCCCAACGTGAGCCATATTTCAAATTCAGGTTTTTCCATAATTTGGTTCTGCCGGTTAGGGACAAAAAAGAAAAATTTAATGAATCGGCAGCCAGGTCATAACTGCCCGATATGTTAAAATTATCAATCAAGGCGATCTTTTTCATCCCGGTAATGGTATCTTTTTTAGAACGGACTTTAATCTCAAGATTATTCCCGAAGTTGAAACTTATCCTTCCCGACCGGTTAGCAGGAGGACTCCCGTACAAAGATCTGAAATAAGTATTATCGAAAATGGAGTATTTTACCTCATTCCCGTCTTTATCTGTGTAAGTTTTGTAATAACCCAGATTTTCATTTCCGAAATCAGGAACATAAGAAAAGCTGATGCTGGGAGTTAATACATGACGGATTGCCCGCAGAGGTCCTTTTTTTAAACGGATCATCCCGTATATCTTTGTGGACAGAGAGCTGCTCAGGGAAAAATCAAAAGCATTATTAAATCCGTAAAGGGTATCCGTTCTCACACCCGGAGGCAAAGTGTCATTTCCGATGACCAATGTATCAGGATCATAGTGCAGCCTGGAACTGGCAGAGTACATCCGGTCTGTTATGTTAATGGAGTTGCTTAGGGTCAGGTATTTAAACATTCTGATGGGCAGGGTAACGGGTATTTTATGAACGGCTCCGTTTTGTAAATCCTTTATGATGGTTCCGGGTTCAAACAACAAAGAGTCCAGTGTGGAAATTGCAGCTTTTGCATTCATGGTATAGCTGATACTGAGCTCTTCGTAAAATCTTTTTTTTGTACTCGTTTTGCTTTTCAAGGGATAAAACCGGTTGACCGTAAATGTCAGCGACGGCAGGGTAATATCAATCTGCCGGGTTAATGTATTTTCCCGGAAACTTCCGTCGAGGGTAAGAAAATATTTTCCGGCCCAGTTGGTTTGATAAGCAATGCTCGACTGAAACTCATTGGACAGGTAATCCTGGGTTGATGTTACATTGTATTTTACATAATTGCCGGTCAGTATGTTGACATCTGCCGAAAAAGAACTGCGGGGTCTCGCCTTGGGGTCCTGCTGGTGTCTCCATTTGATCTTGAAGTCGGTGCTCTTTGAATACCCCGGTGTTTCTTTAAAGCCCACAACATTCACAGCATACCCAAAATCGAATTGTCCGCTGTATTTGTATATTTTTCTGTACCTGAACCTGGGCTTGATGGCCCAGCTACCATAAGTATAAATATCTCCCAGTATCTGAAAATCCATATAATCGTTTATGGCCCAGTAGTAGCCTCCGTTTTCAAGGTAATATCCGCGGTTGACCGATTCTCCGTATGTGGGTATGACAATTCCGGAGGTTTGTCCGGTTTTGTTTGGAAAAAGGCCGAACGGCAAAACCAGGGGTGTGGGAACCCCTTCAATCTCCATGTAAACCGGCCCGCTGACAATCTTGTTATCGGGGATGACCCTTGCCTTTTTGAATTTGAAAGCAAAATGGGGATGTTCTTCAATATTACAGGTTGTAAAAGACCCATGAAGAACATTGATGGTGTTGTCCTGCATTTTTTTCACTTTCTGACCGTGCAGGAAGCCCTGATCATCTTCAGTCAGCACATGCCGGATGATCCCTTTTTCCGTTTTGAAATCATACGTAATTTCTTTTGCTTTGAAAGATTGCTTGTTTTCGGTAAACTCAGGTACTCCTATTTTTTTCCCCGTACTATCAACGGTATATGTCGCATACACCGTGTTGGTATTAAAATCCACTTCAATATAAGCTGCTTTCAGAGTAATATCCTGATAAGTAATTACTGCATCACCATACATATAAATTTTTCGTGCAGGCAGGTCCTGGACAACGGAATCGCGTGCGGTTCGCGTGATGAGGTCTTCGATTACGTTTCCGCTTTTGCCGGCAGCAGTCGTGTCGGAAATTCCAGGATTAGTTTTAACCGTATCGGCCATGATTGTTGAATCACCGGCAATGACTATTGTCGTATCAGCCCCAAAATGAGTATCGGTAAATAATGAATTACCAAAAATGCCGTTAAAAAGAAAGGTCAGGATTAATAACCATATCCATGTTAATAATTCACCGGATGACCAACCTTTAGGCAAAATGCTTTAATTTACTTTTGTGTTATAACGTATGATACAAACGATAAAAGGTACTATTCATTGCAAATATAATTCCAATTTCAAATACTCTATCAGTATGATGAAATTGAGTTGTAAGATAATTGTTTTAACAATTGCGATGATATTTTTTTCATCGGTGGTAAAAGGGCAGAGAGGAAGCAAAATAACTACAGTTGTTATTGATGCAGGGCATGGGGGAAAAGATCCCGGAGCCATGGGGAAACATACAAGGGAAAAAGACATCACCCTGGCAGTGGCCCTGAAAACAGGATATTATATTGAAAAATATTTACCCGATGTAAAAGTGATCTATACCCGGAAAGACGACCGCTTTGTGGGATTATACAAAAGGGCTGAAATTGCCAATAAAAATAAAGCCGACTTTTTCATTTCCATTCATTGCAATTCCAATCAGTCATCGAAACCATACGGGGCCGAGACGTATGTAATGGGATTACACAAGTCGAAAGCCAATCTGGATGTGGCCATGATGGAAAATGCTGCTATCATGTTTGAAGCAGATGCAGGTAAAACGTATGATGGATTTGATGCCAGGTCAGCCGAATCCTATATACAGTTTTCCCTTTTTCAAAGTGAATATCTTGACCAAAGCCTGCAACTGGCTTACGATATTCAACGTCAGTTTCATGACAGAGTCGGCAGGAAAGACCGTGGTGTTCACCAGGCAGGCTTCCTCGTATTATGGAAAACAGCCATGCCCGGGGTGTTGGTGGAACTCGGGTATTTGAGCAACCCAACCGAAGAAAAGTTCCTCATGTCAAAGGAAGGCCAGGTTTACATGGCCTCGGCAATTTACAGGGCTTTTAAAGAATATAAACTGGAATTTGAAAAGCAAAACAAGGTTGTTGCCCGGGCGGAAACAAAAAACAAGACCAAACCCGAATTGAAATACCGGGTTCAGTTTTACACCAATAAAAAGAATATTCCTTTGACAAACAGACGTTTTAAAAAAGTGAATGATGTCCGGGTGTATCAGCAGAATGGTTTATATAAATTTACGTCCGGTGAATTTTCAACACCGGACAGCGCAAACCGGCATTTGAAAACAGTAAAAAATGCCGGTTTTAAAGATGCCTTTGTTGTCGTGTTTAACGGGCAGAAAAGGATCAGCCTGAAAGAAGCAAAACAATTGAAATAGAGGTTTTAAATTGTGAATTTTAAAAAAAAAGTTTTTGTTCCGTGAAGTTTTGTTTAATTTTGATGAAAACATTTCAACTAATATTACGTTATAATTACGCAAAACCAAAGTTGTGAAACGCTATAAGCAAATTCTTATCGGTGTATCTTTTATTTTCGCCCTTTTACTTTTTATCTGGGGGTATAATTTTCTGAAAGGAAAAAACCTTCTTGAAAAGCAGATAGTCTATTACGCTGCATACAATAATGTGAGCGGGCTGGCAACCTCCAATCCCGTACTGATCAATGGTGTCAGGGTCGGGCAGGTTAGCCGGGTTTACCTCAATCCGGATTTATCGGGAAACGTAATGGTAATGATCACCCTGCATCAGGATTTCCCGATTCCCGGTAATACGGTTGCCAAAATATTCAGCGCCGACCTGATGGGTTCCAAAGCCATTGACCTGATATTGGGTGATTCTCCAACCCTTGTCCACAGTGGAGATACGCTTCAATCAGCTACGGAAGCCTCGCTGAAAGAAGCCGTCAGCGCACAGGTACAACCCATCAAAGTGAAAGCGGAAAAATTATTATCATCCATTGACTCATTGGTGGTTGCCATTCATACCGTTTTCACCGAAAGTGCAGTTGAAAATTTAACGCAAAGTTTTAACGACATCCGGAAGACATTCAGCCACCTTGAAAGTGCTACCTCAAATATTGATACTTTGGTTGATTCGCAATCCAACAGAATTTCGTCCATATTAGCCAATATTGATTCGATAACTTTTACCTTGAATAAAAGCAGGGGCGAAATTAAAAACATGATTGCCAATCTGAGTACTTTCAGTGACACGCTGGCTGTAACCGATATATCCAAAACCATTGACCATGCCAACAAATCGTTGGAGCAATTACAGTTTATCCTTACCCAGATCAACGAAGGCAAAGGAACACTGGGCATGCTCATGCATAATGATACGTTGTATATCGAAATAAACAAGTCGGCTGAAGAATTGAACAAACTGCTGAAAGACATCCGTGAAAATCCGAAGCGGTATGTGAAGTTCTCGTTGTTTTAGACTGCGGGGCGCGGGGTGCAGGGTGCGAGATACGAGATACGGGGTGCATGGTGCAATAGAATAATTTCACTTCGTCTTCCTGAAAATATCCATTTTATTTTTCGGCCTCAGCTCTTCTTTCCAGTTAAAACCTTTTAACAGCTTCATGTCGGAGGGAAGTTTTTTTTCAGGGTAGGTTATTTCTTTGATGCTCGAAACATATTTGATAATGTTTACCTCGTTTTTCTTTAACCGGATAACCATGGAGCTGGATTCGGCCACGTCAATCCCAAGCAGGTTTCCGTCATCTTCACGGATGTAATAAAGCGTTTGGGCGTTCCCGTCAACAAGAATTTCATACAATTGGTTATTCCGGAAGTAACCGATCATGTCTTTCCCCCTGATCTGATTGTATTTATCAAGCGAATCGAGGGAAACGATAAAAGCCGTATTAAACATCACCAGAGAGTCAAGCTGGTTACCCGAGACCACGACATGAATGGAGTCGGATGTCAACTGGTTTTCGCCAGACCACAATACGGGTTCATGATAAAGCCGGATGGTTGAATCGTTCATGCTGTAAGCCAACGAGTCGCACCGGCCCTGCAGATCATCACGGTAAAATCTGACAGTATAATAAGCCAGCATCTTTTTGGCCTGCCGTTTTTTGTCAAAATACATCCACAGGGTATCGGCATGAATAAACATGCTGTCTTTGTCGTCATAGGTTATGGCCATGGCGCTGTCGGTGATGTAGGACACCCCACTTTTGTCCCACATCTTACCTAACTTACCCCTGATAATGACACTGTGTAATGTGTCCTGTATTTCAACCCGGCCAAATGCTTCGCCAAAAGAGGTCAGGTTATTGTAATGGATACTGTCGGCAGTGATGGTTTGCTGTGAACTGCTGATCACCGGCCTTTTGGTCAGTTTTGAAAAATCCGTTTTTGTATTGTACCACCCTTTTTCGGTATAAATTGTGCTTTCTTTTCCCCTGATGACTGTCGGGCCGATAAAAAAAGCTGTTTCCGTCACGGTATTGTAAATCAAAGTGTCAGAATATGTTTCCGATCTCGGATTCACCAGCACCACATCTTTTCTGAAATAAAAGGTTTTGTTTTCTGTTTGATAATAACCGCTTTTACTTGTCAGCGTATTGTCTTTGCTGACAATGGTTCCTCCCTGGTCGTAAAAGGCTATTTTGGTATTTCTGTTGTAAACCAGATGAGGAGTTGTCAGTGTGGCTTTTTTGTCAACCAGTTTAACATCGCCGAAGATTTCAGCTATGCGGGTATTGCCGTTATAATGCAACCGGTTGCCATAGACATCTATGGTGTCATTCACATTGATATGGACATTGCTGAATGCTTCAAAACTGTTTTTTTTATCGTCAAGATAAGCGCTGTCACTGTAAAAACGGGTATTGCCCTGGCGTATGATCACATTGCCGAGCAATCTTTCCTTTCCTATTTTTTTAGTGTATCGCTGGACATCCGTTTTCTCTACGTATATTTTTGTTTTTCGCTGGGCCTTTAACGAAGTGGTCAGGCCGGCGAGAAATAAAAAAATAAAAGCGGCAACGATTATGTGGACAGCGGATTTCAATAAACGGTCTTTGTTGTTGTATGTATCAAATAAACAATTTTGAAAACAACTTATTGTCTTTCCCAAAGTTCCAAACTTTGCAAAAGATTGTCTTCATACTGCAAATGTAAAAATAATGAGGTCATTCGTTTTGTTGCAGACAAATGTTCTGGTTAACTTTCCTACATTAGCGCTTTATTTTTTTGAACAGAAAACAGATTGAAAATGAAGTTCGATCCGAAACGCAATTATGAAGAAAGCCGCAGGAAAGCAGGATATGTCACGTTGAAAGAAGCCACCCAAAAAGATTACGACCGCATCGGATTCATGTCGGGGCTGGAAGTTCACCAGCAGTTGCTTACGCGTGAAAAACTCTTTTGTCATTGCCCATCCGGAGTTTATAATGACCATGATGATTACGATGCCGAACTCATCCGCCACATGCGTCCGACACTGAGCGAACTGGGTGAATACGACGGCACCGCTTTGATGGAATTCAAGACCAGGAAACAGATCATATACCGCTTAAAAAATCAATCGGCCTGTACTTATGAAGTAGATGATACACCCCCTTTTCCCATGAACAGGGACGCGCTGGAGATTGCACTGGAGATATCACTATTATCGAAATTGAATATTGTGGGGGAAGTTCACATCACCCGCAAGCAGTATCTTGACGGGAGTATCCCTACGGGATTTCAGCGTACGGCTATCCTGGGTGTGGAAGGCGAGATAGAACTGCCGTACAAAAAAATACGGCTTATCCAGTTGAGCATTGAAGAAGATTCGTGCCGCGAGATTTCGGATGTGGGGCATACGCGTGTTTATAAAACCGACCGCCTGGGTATGCCGCTCATCGAAACGGTAACTTACCCTGATTGTTTGAATCCTCATGAAGTAAGAGACACTTGTGATTACATCCGTTTCCTGAACCGGAGTACCGGCAAAGTACGGACGGGTATGGGAGCTGGACGCCAGGATGTGAATGTCAGTTGCCGGGGCGGCTCCAGGGTGGAGATCAAAGGTGTGGCACATACCAAATGGATCCAGAAACTGACACACAATGAAGCTTTCAGGCAATGGTCGCTCTTGCTCTTACGGGATGAGTTAAAAAAACGGATAAATAAACCGGACAACTGGAAGATCAGTTCGGTTGAACTCGGAAAACGGATACTGAAAGGTGTTAAACTTCCGGAACATGCCGAAAAACTTGTAGCTGTGAACCTGCCTGATTTTAAAGACGCTCTGTCATGGTTTACCCAGCCGGGAAAAATGTTTGCCGATGAAATTGCAGTCCGCCTGAAGGTGATTGCCTGCATTGAGCACCCCAACATGTTGCATTCCGAAATGTTTGAACCGGTTGTTTCGGAGGAACAATGGAAACAGATCAGGGAATTGCTGGGGGCACAGGATAATGACGCACAGGTGATCATTACCGGCCCTGCCGGAGATATTCCCGTAGCCCTTGAAACGGTGGAAGAAAGATGCCGGATGGCCCTTGAGGGAATTCCCAATGAAACGCGGAAATCTTTTGAGGACGGCACCACAATTTTTGAGCGGGTCTTGCCGGGTGCCGACCGCATGTATCCCGATACAGATTCGGCGCCCATTCCGCTGGATGACGAAGACATTGAAAAGCTGAAAAAAAATCTGCCGGAAGACATTATCATCAGATATAAAAAGCTGAAAAAATGGGGGATACCCGAAGATACCTATACCTATATCTTTTCAAAAGATCACTTTGGCCTTATATCACGGATCATCGAAGAACTGGATATTGATCCCAAATTTGTGGGGACTTTTTTCGGTCATACTTTGAAATCGGTTGAGAACAAAGTATGCTGCGCAGAGGATTTCAAATATTCGATATTGTATCACATGCTTGCTTTTCTGAAAAAAGAAAACCTGGATTTTAACCTGGCTGGAAACATGCTTCCCGTTGTGATGCAAAATGCAAAAATGGATTTCGAGTCCATTCTCAACTCGATAAAGTTTAAACGGGTAAGTCCTGAAACCATACTTGATCAGATTCAGGTTTTGAATGAAAAGTTTGGAAATAACCACAAAAAAGGAGGAGAGACTGAACGGAAGAACTGGGTGATGGGACAATTGAGAAGTGTTGCCATCGGCAATATGAATTTGACGGAATTAAGCAATAAAATATAACCATGACAGAAGATATTTTTCAGGGATACAAAGGCGAAGCCCTTGAAGTGTTGAAAAAATACAAAGTGCGGGTATGGGGGCAGCTAAAAGCCGAAACCACACGGGGGACATTTGAAGGCACCGTGCTGCCCCGTTCCGAAAATGATGATGACCAGCATATCGTCATCAAAATTATCACGGGTTATAATATCGGCCTAGATATACGAACCATTATCCGGATGAAAGAAACCGGCTACAAAAAAGCCAATTACAAAATCCCGGAGAAGGAATTCCCGGTTACTCCCGGCCTGCCGAAAGTAAAGCTGTTCGGGACCGGAGGCACGATCGCTTCACGGCTGGATTACCGGACAGGCGCCGTTATTCCTGCATTTTCCCCCGGCGAGCTGTACGGCGCTGTGCCCGAGCTGGCTGACATCTGCAACCTGGAAACCGAAAAGGTGTTTGCTGTTTTCAGTGAAAACATGGGGCCGAAACAATACATTGCCCTGGCTAAAGCCATCGGGAAAGAGATCAAAAAAGGGGTTGACGGTATTGTGATCGGCCACGGCACCGACACGCTTCACCATACCGGGGCAGCACTTACATTTATGGTGCAGAACCTTCCGGTACCCGTAGTACTGGTGGGCTCGCAGCGATCTTCCGACCGGCCCAGTTCCGATGCGGCTCTCAACCTGATGCATGCCATGAAAGCCTCCGGACATTCCGACATTGCCGAAGTGATGGTCTGTATGTTCGGGCCCACTTCGGATAAATACGGTTTGCTGCACAAAGGGACAAGGGTACGCAAAATGCACTCTTCCTACCGTTCCACTTTCCGCACCATCGGCGATACGCCCCTGGCACGCGTAAACCGTGAAGAGATCATTCCCATCAAGGAAGATTACAACCGGCGCCGCAGCGACAAAAATGTGAAAATATTACCTTATTTCAGCGATGAGGTGACCATGCTTTATTACTACCCCGGCATGAAGCCCGATGTGCTGGACGCCATGATTGATGCCGGTTACCGGGGGATCATCTTTGTGGGGACAGGTCTGGGACATGTGAACAAGGAATTGTATCCCGCCATAGAAAGGGCACAGGCAAAAGGCGTTCACATGTACATGACTTTGCAGACCATCTGGGGATATGTGCACATGTTCGTTTACGATACCGGCCGCGACATGATGGCCAAAGGCATCATCCCGGCAGGAAACATGCTGCCCGAAGTGGCCTGGGTGAAACTGAGCTGGATACTCGGACAAACCCATGACCCGCAAAAGGTTAAGGAAATGATGCTCACCCCCGTCAATGACGAGATCACCCTGCGTGAGCCATACAACGGCTACCTCGTTTACCAGGGCGGTGTGCCGGAAGTGGAGGAGTTCGTGAAGAAGGTGTATAAGTAATGTTTAGTGATGAATGTTGAAAGTGGGGGAGGTATAAAGGTATAGGGGTATAAGGTGTTGGGAGACAGGATAAACCTTCCAGAGTCCGCAGGACCTGGAAGAGTGGATGGAGGATTAGTGAGTGAGTGGTTGTTCTCTCAAGTCTTCCGGCCCGGCCGGAAGGTTACTTTCATAGCCGGAAAAATAATGCTTAGTGAATTGATAAACAAAATATTTTTTCTCTGTGCTCAATAAAAAAACAGGGATTCGTTATTCGGATGAATACTTGTCTTAAATCCGAGAGGTAAGAATAAAATTTACGAGTGTGGGGTCAGGGTTAAAAACATACCGTTCCTACGGAACTTAATCTCACTTTCCCTTTTACCAGGGACTCACGTCCCTGGCTATGACATTTTATCCTTACGGGATTATTTTATAATTCTCCGAAATTTAGAATTTCTGTAAATATATAAATCCTTCTTAATTTATTTCTTCAGAGGATTTCTATCTTGATGTAAAACTACTGTACCGGCGACTTGAGTCGCCGTATTTCACAACTCTTTGATTGATTCGATTACGGCGACTGAAGTCGTTGGCACGAAAGATTCAGGAAAATACAAATAAACCAAACTGCCAGCGGCAGGAAATAGTATTTTTATCATTCCAAAGACAAAACAAATGCAAAAATACTTATCCCTTTTGCGGTTAGTCATCCTGGTTATCCTGATTCTCCCGGGCATCACTTCCTGTAACAGCACAAAAAAGAGAAAGATCATGGACCTCTCAAAAGCAGAATGGAAATTCCACGAAAAGGGCAGCGACAAAATCCTGCCGGCAAAAGTTCCCGGCTGCGTCCAGATGGACCTGCTGGCCAATGGCGAAATACCCGATCCCTATTACCGCACTAACGAAGACAGTCTCCAGTGGATCGGTGAAAAAGACTGGGTATATCAAACCGAATTTAGGGCAGCCCCCGGAATCATGAAAATGGACAATGTGGAACTGGTGTTCAAAGGGCTGGACACTTATGCTGATGTTTACCTGAACAATGCGCCAGTGCTAAAAGCCGACAACTTTTTCAGGGAATGGCGGGTGAACGCCAAACCGTTGCTCAAAGAAGGGAAAAACACACTGGAAATACGATTTACCTCTCCCATAAAAGTCAACAAAGAGAAAAAGGAAAAAAGCCGGATACCGCTGGAATACCTCTACGCATATACCCGCAAACCGGCTTACCATTTCGGGTGGGATTGGGGGCCCGTTTTTGTGACCCAGGGCATCTGGCAACCCGTTCTGCTGGAGGGCTGGAACAATGCCCGCATACGTAATATGTGGATCTACCAAAACGGCCTGACCGATAAAAAGGCTGATCTCACGCTGCTTTATGAAATTGAAGCGGATAAGGACGTGGAGGTAGAGATCACAGCCGTTTGTGAAAATACGGGACAAAAGGAACAGAATGTTTTTCATTTAAAAAAGGGAATGAACAAAGCGGGGCTGTTTTTCACCATTGAAAACCCAAAACGCTGGTGGACCAATGGCCTGGGTGATCCCTATCTCTATACTTTTAAAACGGAAATGAAGATCAACAGAAGAACAGTGGATTCCATCAGCGGAAGAACAGGTCTCCGGACGCTCAAACTGGTTCAGAAACCTGACTCGCTTGGCAAGAGTTTTTATTTCGAACTGAACGGTGTTCCCGTTTTTATGAAAGGTGCCAACTACATCCCGCAGGATATGTTCCTCAACCGCCCGACCATTGAAACTTACAAACGTACCATAAAAGATGCCGTGGATGCCAATATGAACATGCTTCGTGTGTGGGGCGGCGGTTTTTATGAAAAAGATATTTTTTACGACCTGTGCGATGAAAACGGACTGCTGGTGTGGCAGGATTTTATGTTTGCCTGCGCCATGTATCCCGGCGACGAACATTTCCTGAAAAACGTGAAAGAGGAAGCCATCCAAAATGTGAAACGGCTGCGAAACCACCCCTCCATTGCCCTGTGGTGTGGCAACAATGAGGTCAGTGTCGGTTGGCGTCACTGGGGGTGGCCAAAAAAATACAACAAAGCCGATTCGGCGAAAGTGTGGCACGATTATGAAAAGCTGTTTGAGCAAATCCTGCCCGAAGTCATCAGAAAATACGATCCGGAGCGGTTTTACTGGCCGTCGTCACCGTCAACAAACTGGGACGGACGGGTAAACACGGAGGGTGATGTGCATTATT
The DNA here is from genome assembly GCA_964567945.1 of uncultured Lentimicrobiaceae bacterium. Classification (GTDB taxonomy): domain Bacteria; phylum Bacteroidota; class Bacteroidia; order Bacteroidales; family F082; genus JAADID01. The sequence continues at coordinate 48,150 of CAZMOS010000002.1, read as the reverse complement.
GGGGCGTGTGGCACGGGCAGGAGCCGTTTGAAGAATTCAAAAAACCGGAAAACATCGGCCGGTTTATGAGCGAATACGGTTTCCAGAGTTTGCCGGAAATGAGCTCCATAAAAAAGTTCACCATTCCGGAGGACCGGGATATTCATTCCCAGGTGATGCTCACCCACCAGAAGCACCGCATCGGCTATCCTGTGATTGACAAATACATCAAATGGTATTACCGTTTCCCGAAGGATTTCAGGGCATATCTTTATATCAGCCAGCTATTGCAGTCGTATGGTATGGATATGGCCATCGAAGCCCACCGCCGCTCCATGCCCCGCTGTATGGGAACGCTTTACTGGCAGTTGAACGACTGTTATCCCGTGGCTTCCTGGTCAAGCGTGGATTATTACGGAAAATGGAAAGCGCTGCATTACAGGGTCAGGGACATATACAGGAAAATCCTGGTATCGCCGGTGATCGAAAAAAACAGATTAAACGTTTATGTGATATCCGATGCGCGACAGCCGTTAAATGGGACGCTGGAAATGAAACTGTATGATTTTAAAGGGAAACTTGTGAAATCGGTGAAAAAGGATACTGAAGTGGCGCCGAATTCAAGTCAGATCTATTACTCGGTCCCGGCCGGTAAATTCCTTAACGGACATGCTAAAAATGATGTGATACTGACAGCAAAATTTACTGGAGAAAATGGTCAGCAGGCAGAAAATCATTTCTTTTTTGTTTATCCGAAGAATTTAATGCTGCAAAAGGGAAAGATAAGCTTTACATCACAAAAAGTGGAAAACGGCTATGAGCTGACTTTTACAAGCGATATTTTTGCAAAAGAAGTATTTCTTTCCACTGACGACGGCAAAGGATTCTTCACCGTCAACTTTTTTGATCTCATTCCGGGGCAGCCCGTAACCACTGTTTTTCAGATTGATGAGGAGATTCCGGATCTTCAAAAGGCAGTGAAAGTTTATTCCCTGGTGGATTCGTATTGATTAAAAATTCACCCCCACAACCACCGGTGTTAAATACAGCCCGAAATAATTGTGGTTGATGTCTTTATTGAAATCGGTAAAATAATAGCCCCCCTGAAAGCGGAGCCCGGCAAAAAACCTGTGGATGGTATAAAAAACTGATAAATTGTGGATTATTTGAAGAATGATAGAAAAGGAAAGAGGAGAGAATGAGGTATAAGGGTATAGGGCAGAATAGACCTTCCAGAGTCCGTAGGACTTGGAAGAGTCTGTAGTTCCAAAGGAACGGAATGTATTTTTCAAACAATAAAACCTGTCAGATTGCATCCCCAAAGGTCTGCAAAAACCTGACAGGTTTATAAAGGAAGAAACCGGCTAGCTTTCTATTCCGGCGCTCTGTGTTTTGATCTTGCGGTCTATTTTTTTGAATAATCCCTGTAAGACTTTGCCCGGTCCCACTTCGATGATGTTGTTGGCGCCGTCGGCGATCATATTTTGCATGATACGTGTCCACCAAACGGGTGAGGTCAGTTGTTTGATCAGGTTATTTTTAATGATCTCCGGGTCTGTAACCGACTGCCCGGTAACATTCTGATAGATAGGGCATACGCCACTGTTGAATTTTGTCTTGTTGATGGCTGCTGCAAGCTCTACCCTTGCCGGTTCCATGAGAGGTGAATGAAAAGCGCCGCCAACTTTAAGAATTAACGTTCTTTTGGCTCCGGCTTCATCCAGTTTCTTAACCGCTTTTTCAACGCCTTTAACCGAGCCGGAAATAACAACTTGTCCCGGACTGTTGTAATTAGCAGGAACAACGATATCTTTGATGCCCGCACAAACCTGTTCTACAACTGCATCATCCAATCCGATAATGGCTGCCATGGTGGAAGGTTCCAGTTCACATGCCTTTTGCATGGCCCGGGCACGTTTGGCTACCAGTTTCAATCCATCCTCAAAAGTCAGGGTCTTGTTGGCTACCAGTGCAGAAAATTCTCCCAACGAGTGACCTGCTACCATATCGGGTTTGAAATCTGCCATTACCCGGGCCAGGATGACCGAATGGAGAAAAATAGCCGGCTGGGTAACATTGGTCTGTTTCAGGTCTTCTTCCGTGCCCTCAAACATCAGATCCGTAATTTTGAATTTCAGGATGCTGTTGGCCTTGTGGAACATGTCCCTGGCTTTGGAAGAGAAGTCGTACAAGTCTTTACCCATTCCGACAAACTGGGCTCCCTGACCGGGAAAAACGTATGCATTCATAAATCAGGCTTTTTGGCTAATGAACAAATTTAACGGCGATTACCGAGAAATCGAAGCAAAAATAAAAACAAATTGATAAAGTCAAGGTATAAAGTTAAAGATCCCATTATGGTCATTTTACGCGTGTTCTCACCTTCTGCCGCCAACTGGGCACCAATTCTTTTCAGTTTCTGTACATCATAAGCCGTTAGCCCGGTAAATACCAGCACACCAATAAAACTGATAATGTAATCCATGGTGCTGCTTTTTGTAAACATATTCACCACGCTGGCAATGATCAAACCGATCAGCCCCATGTACATGATACTTCCGAATTTAGTAAGATCGGTTTTTGTTGTATATCCCAAAAAGGCCATAAAACCGAACATGGCGGATGTGATGACAAACGTTTTGGCAATGGATGCTCCTGTAAAAGTCAGGAAGATAAAACTCAGGCTGGCTCCCATCAAAATCGAAAAAAGTACGAATATCATCAGCATGGCCGAAGCCGATAATCTATTGTATCCGGCCGACATCCAAATGACGATGCCCAGCGGTGCAAGCATGATGATCCATCCCAAAACAGACATTCCGCCGGTTTCGGGGTTGTAAAGCGCATTGATCAGCGTGGGCGTTGTGGCAAAAAGCCATGCCGTTGCTGCAGTAATACCCAGGGCGATGGTCATCCACATAAAAACGCCTGAAAGATAAGTCCTGGCAACACTTACTGTTTGTTGCCCCTGAACATAACCGACTTGTTTATTGAAATTTTCCATGACTATTGTGTTTTTTATTTTTCAACTTTATGTTAAGATAATTTTGAAGATATCAGGCTGATAAACTCAGCTCTTGTTTCAGAACGTTCAAAAGCTCCCGTAAAATCCGACGTTGTGGTTACCGAATTTTGCTTCTGAATACCTCGCATGGCCATACACAAATGCCTTGCTTCGATAACCACGGCAACGCCCAGCGGGTTCAGCACCTTTTGAATGGTTTCCTTGATCTGGGTTGTCAGCCGTTCCTGAACCTGCAATCTTCGGGAATAAGCTTCCACCACGCGGGCAATTTTACTCAATCCCGTTATGTATCCGTTGGGAATGTAAGCCACATGTGCTTTCCCGATGAAAGGGATCATGTGGTGTTCACACATCGAAAAAATATCAATGTCTTTCACGATGACCATTTCCCTGTAATCTTCTTTAAATTTGGCCGAACGCAGGATTTCTTCCGGGTCATGAAAATAACCCTGGGTAAGGAATTGTATTGATTTTGCTACCCGGAAAGGAGTTTCCCGCAGTCCTTCCCGTGTCGGGTCTTCTTCAATCAGCTTTAGTATTTCCCGGTAATGATATTCCAGTTGTTTCAGCTTTTCGGGAGCAAACTTTTCAATTTTTTCGTACCCTAATAATTCTTTCGGTTTATCCATTATTTTTTAAATGTAAAAGTCTTATTCTCAAATAAAGTGCCAGAGTTAAACCTGCATTCATTCTTATTTATTCAAAACGGTTTCCGTAATATTCCACATAATTATTTTCCGATTCAACGACTTTAACACAATGCAATTCAGCGTTTAACTTTTTTATGTGCTTTTCAAGCTCATTCCAGATGCCCACTGCCAGATTTTCCGTTGAAGCCAGTTTGTCCTGCATGAAGTCCACTTCAAGATTGATATTTTTATGGTCCAGCTTTTCAATTACGTGTTCCCGGATCAATTTGCTTAAAAATTTCAGATTGACCAGAAAACCTGTTTTCACATCTATATTCCCTTTAACGGTGACAAACAGCTCATAATTGTGTCCGTGCCATTTCGGGTTTGAACATTTTCCGAAGACTTCAAGGTTTTGTTCATCGGTAAAATCCTCCCTGAAAAGCCGGTGCGCCGCATTAAACCGTTCCCGCCGGGTTATATAGATCATTGATTCAAAAAATTGAGGGGCAAAAGTACATATAATATCATTAAGCTTTTTCCTACCAGGGGACTACTATTTTTAAATAATGTTAAACCGAAAGTTGCAGAACCGATTTATTCATCCGAAAATTCACGGAGCAGTTTCCGGTAGGTAGAAAAAACCTGTGCTCTCGACACAAAACCGAGGTATTTGCCGTCTTTGATTACCGGCAGGTTATAATGTTCGGTATTTTGAAATTTGGTTGCCACCGATTCCATGGATTCGTCCGGGTCAACGATCGTATCGGGCATAAACATTAAGTTCCTTACCATGGTTGTATCCCAGAGTTCGGTTTTGAATATCATGTGGCGGAGGTCGTTGATGAAAATAACCCCGTAAAAGTTATCCTCCCCATCCACGACGGGAAATACATTTCTTTGTGATTTGGCAACTTCTTTGATGAAATCACGCATAGTTTCATCAACATTAACTTTACGAAAGTTCGTTTCGATAAGTTGTGATACTTTCATCATTTGCAAAACATTCCTGTCTTTGTCGTGCGTCATCAGTTCACCGCGTTCGGCCAGTCTTTTTGTATAAATACTGCGTGGTTCAAACAACCTCATTGTAAGGAACGATATAACAGCCGTAAAAATCAATGGGGTAAACAATTCGTATCCTCCCGTACTTTCGGCGATCAGGAATATACCGGTAAGGGGTGCCTGCATCACGCCGGCCATCACGCCGGCCATACCCACGAGGGCCATATTTTTTTCAGGAACACCGGCCATCGGCCACAATTGATTGATCATTTTGCCGAAGAAAACGCCGCTGACACTTCCAACAAAAAGTGAAGGGGCGAAAATACCGCCTACACCTCCACTCCCACCTGTCAGAGCCATGGCCACTACTTTAAACAACATGATCAGCCCGAGCAAAAAGATAAAATACCAGACATCGTTCACCCCGCCAAACAATGTTTCATTGATCAGGCCGGTGGTTTTCTGGTTGACAAGGTCATACATAAACTGATAGCCCTCACCGTAGAGCGCAGGAAATACGTAGATCATGATACCGAGGGATATTCCACCCAAAAGCCATTTTTGCCATTTGTGTTTTATCCGGTTCATTCCCGATTCGATAAAGAGTGTGGTGCGGGTAAAATAAACAGATATCAATCCTGTGAAAATGCCCAGAAAAATATACCAGTGCAGGTGTTTTAAATAAAAAGGATTGATCAGTTCAAATGAAAACATCACGTTTGAACCCATGAAAAAGAAAGCTATGGTGGCTGCTGCTGCCGAGGATATCAGCAAAGGGATCAACGTGACCATGGTCAGATCAAGCATCAGCACTTCAAGGGAAAAGACAACGGCTGCAATGGGAGCTTTGAAAATGCCTGCCAGCGCGCCGGTGGCTCCGGCGCCAACGAGCAGGGTCACGGTTTTACGGTTAAGGTGAAAACTTCGCCCGAGAAAAGAGCCGAAAGCGCTGCCGGTAAGTACGATAGGTGCCTCAAGCCCCATGGAACCGCCAAAACCGATGGTTAACGTACTGCCGACCATTGAGGAGTACATGTTGTGCCGGTCTATCTTACCGTTCTTCCTTGAGATGGCATAAAGAATGCGCGCCACCCCATGGCTGATATCATCCTTAATTACATATACTGTGAAAATAATTGTAAGTCCCAGACCGGTCAATGGTAAAACAAGATAGAGGTAATTGCCTTCGGCAAAGTCAAAACCATGCATGATGAAGTCGGTAGCATGGTGAACCATATTTTTTAAGAATACGGCTGCCAGTCCGCTGATTATCCCGATGACGAGACTAAGTAGCAGGACAAACCTTCTTTGCCTGGAAGAATTAAAAACCAGTTTTCGGTGTAAAAAATCCCTGATACCCTGCATTTCAGTGAATCGTTTTTTGTAATCGCTTCTTCTATTTTCCGGTTATGCCAGTTCCAAAACAAGTAACGATATTGTAAAAAGCTGTTGCAAAATTAGAATTAAAACGGAAAGATGATGATTATATATTAAGCGGTATCAATTTCCGCATCAATGTCATTGATTTCGCTTTGTTAATTTTGGAATACGGAATTTTTGTTTCAGGTATAACAATAGAACAATGAGTCCCCTCCGAAATCCCCAATCTGTCATTTTAGCCACCAATTCGCCAAGGCACAAAGGTGCACAAAGTATAGATATCCTGGTAAACGGGCTTGGTGTTCCTTGGTGTTTTTCTGTCTTTGTGGCAATTTACTTTTCAGAGTGGACACAACCATCGAACCTTCGAACCATCGAACCACCGAACCATCGAACTCCCCCTTTATTCCTCCGAGAAATCTTTCAGCAAATCACGGTAATGTGAAAAGACATTGGCACGCGAAACGAACCCCACATATTTATCCCCATCCAGTACCACAAGATTGTACTTTCCCGAATGCTGGAATTTCTGGGCGACGGTTTCCATGTCGTCATCAATGTAAACGATACTGGAAGGTTTCATCATCAGGTTTTTCACCTTTACATTATCATACAGTTCGGGTTGGAACATAATGTGCCTGATCTGGTCCAGGATAATGAATCCGTAAAAATTGTCTTCATCGTCAACAACAGGGAAAATGTTACGGTGTGAATCGGCAATTATTTTGACCAGATCGCCCAGCGTGGCGTCAATATGTACTTTTGAAAAGTCAGTTTCGATGTGTTCTCTTACATTCATCAGCGAAAGCAGCGATTTGTCTTTGTGGTGGGTTAATATGTCGCCCCGTTTTTTCAATTGAATGGTGTAAATCGAGCGCGGTGACAAGAAACGAGTTAAGGAATAGGAAGTTGTGGCCACAAGCATGATGGGCAGAAACAGCTCATAACCTCCCGTAACTTCTGCAATAAGGAAAATAGAAGTCAGTGGGGCATGGATCACGCCGGCAAGCATCCCTGCCATACCCACCATGGCAAAGTTGCTGACAGGCAGGTCTGACAATCCGTAATGATTGATTATGGTGACAAAAAATAAACCGGACATTGTACCGATGAAAAGGGTAGGAGCAAACACACCACCGATACCACCGCTCCTGAATGTCAACGTAGTGGCGATGACTTTAAATAAAATAATGGCAAGCAGTAACATCAGGGTAATTCCCATTTTGCCATGATAAAAATAAAAAAGGCTGTTATCGAATATAAAACTTAAATCACCTTCCATAGCCTTGTTAATGGCGCCGTAACCTTCACCGTATAATGCAGGCAGCAGAAAAATGATCAGCCCTAGGGCCGAGGCACCGATCAGGAACTTTAAAAACCATCCTTTGATCTTGTCGAACAACTTTCCGGTCCAAACATAAAATTTGATGAAGTAAGCGGAGATCAGGGCCGTAAAAATACCCAGGCCGATATAATAAGGAGTCTCATAAAGCTTGAAGACACTGATTCCTTTCATCGGATAAAGAACATCCAGCCCCTGAAAGAAATAAGTAGTCAGTACGGCGACGATGGAAGCAATCAACAAAGGCACAAGAGCGGTCATGGTCATATCAAAAAGAATGATCTCGAGTGCAAATACGATGGCAGCTATGGGCGCTTTAAAAATGGCAGACATGGCAGCAGCGCTGGCCATTCCCAGGAGAGCTACTGTTTGCTTGTAGTTGAGCCCCAGAAGCCTTCCGATAGTGGAACCAATGGCCGACCCGGTAATAACCGTCGGTCCTTCAAGTCCCACCGAACCTCCAAAAGCAACCGTCAGCGTACTGGTAATTATTGAAGAATAGGTATTGTGCGGTTTTATCAGCCCGTGTTGCTTTGAAATGGCATATAAAACACTTGGCACACCATCGCGCACAGGCTGCCGTAACAGATATTTTATAAATAGGATGGTCAGCAAAACACCGATTGCCGGATATACCACATACATGTAGTTGGAATAGTCAACCGAGAAACCGGAAGTCAGCAAATGTTCCAGCTCTTTCACCAGACCCCGGATGACCATGGCAACAATTCCCGCCAGGAAACCGACAATCACACTTAATGTGATCATCAGTTGTTTGGATGGAAGTTTGTGTATCCAGCGTAATATTTTGAATATGATCTTTCTGCGCCTTGTTGTCATTGCGGTGCAAATTTAGAAATTAAAGTAAGCTTTGAAAGCAGTAATTAAATATCCTTTTAATGGCCAGGACTTTTTCGGTTATATTCGACTGAACACCATTAAAAAAATGCTGCGAATGCCTGCCTGTCAGTCAGACACGGATGGTTCGGATTGGTGCGAAAAAATATTTCGTTTGTTTCTTGTAATATCTTGTACCGGCGATTTCTGTTGCTGAAAAAATTCAAATCCGTTTCCACGTGTTCCTGTTACCGAATATCACGTCATCCATAACCGATTGAACTGCATATTCCATTTTGGTAAGTTCAAGGGCAACGAGGTTTCCGTAACCCGGCATGTTTTTAAAATAAATACCGTTATCAATATCAATGATCCGGGGGCCTTCGGCTTTGATAGTCATATCAATATATTCCAGGTTGACAGGCACGTGGCCGTGGATGATGGACTTGTTGTTTATTTTCTTAAAATCGGGGACATACTCCCTGATCCAGATCATTGCAAAACGGTCTTCAAAAGGATCTTCAAGTGAAAAGTTGAACCCGGCATGTACGATGATAAAATCTTTTATTTCAACATAATACTCCAGTTTCTTCATCCAGTCAACGTAATACTGTGGAATGTCCCGCGGGCGCTCCACACTGAAACTTTCAAGCGCTTCTTTCCCGCCGTAGGTTTCCCATTCTTTTTGCGTTTTGGTCTTCGGCCTGATACCCAGAAAACTTTTTGCATCCTGATCGTCTTCCCATGCGGTAATGCAATAATCTTCGTGATTGCCCATCAGACCTGTAATATCATACCCTTCCGATTCCAGGTTCATGATATAATCCAGCACGCCTTTGCTGTCGGGGCCACGATCAATATAGTCGCCCAGAAAGATAAGTTTGTCTTTTTTATCCGGTTCGATCTGATTCTCGATCAGTGTCTTCAGGGTTAAAGCACAACCGTGAATGTCAGGGATTACCCAAATTTTATTCATTATTTCTTTTTAATCTGATTTGCCACCTGATCCATTAGCTTTTTGATCTCTTCCGGGTCGCCGATGAAATAATCTTTTTGTAAATTCATATTGTCGTCAAAAATAAAAACATAAGGGATCCCCGTCGGGATGTTGAATTTGAGAATATCCTCCTTGCTCATGTTTTTCAGGTGCATCACCAGTGCTCTCAGGCTGTTCCCATGGGCCGATATCAAAACATCATTCTGTTCTTTTAAAGTGGGTTCAATTTCATTTTCCCAGTAAGGCACGAACCGTTCAATAACATCTTTCAGCGATTCGGTGAGTGGGATTTCTTCGGGAGTCAGTTCAGCATAACGCGGATCGAACGTGGGATTCCGTTCATCATCAGGATCTAGTGGTTGTGGCGGCGTGTCAAAGCTTCTTCGCCAGAGTTGAACCATCTCGGCGCCGTATTTTTCAGCAGTTTCAGCTTTATTCAACCCTTGCAGATTTCCATAATGTTTTTCGTTGAGACGCCAGCTTTTTTTCACCGGCAACCACATCATGTCCATCTCTTCAAGCACTATCCATAAGGTTTTAATGGCTCTTTTCAAATAGGAGGTATATACGATCTTAAACTGAAACCCTTCTTTTTTCATTGTCTGTCCGGCGCGGACAGCTTCTTCTACACCTTCCTCCGAGAGGGGAACGTCTGTCCATCCCGTAAAGCGGTTTTCTTTGTTCCACTGGCTTTGCCCGTGGCGTAAAAGTACGAGTCGTTTCATGACTTAATGGTTTTTTCGCAAAAGTAAAAAAAAGGTGACTAACAGGAGTGAGTAAGCAAAGACTATGTTATTTTTGTTCACATGAAACTGATCAGGCCGGGTATTGGAAAATTTTTATTCCCACAATTGATCTGGGAAATTGCGACACCGGAAAGGGAGATATTCCTCACTTTTGACGACGGACCTCATCCTGAAATTACGCCCCGCGTGCTTGATATTCTTGACAACTACCAGGCAAAAGCCACTTTTTTCTGTGTGGGTGAAAACGTGAAGAAATATCCCGAAACATATAACCAGATACTGAAAAAGGGCCATCAGACAGGAAATCATGGATTTCACCACCTCAACGGATGGAAAACTTCCAACAGGAAGTATCTTGATGATGCAGACCGTTGTGCCGGGCTGGTTGGCTCACACTTGTTCAGACCTCCCTATGGGAGGATCACTTATTTGCAAATCGGTTACCTGAAAATAAATTACAGAATCATTATGTGGTCGGTGCTGACTTATGACTTTCACCCGAAAATAACCCCGCAGAAATGTTATGATTATGCAGTGAAATTTAGCAAGCCCGGTTCCATTATCGTTTTTCATGACAGTGAAAAAGCAGCGGGTAATATGTTGTTTGCACTGCCGCGGTTTCTTGAACATTTTACAGAGTCGGGTTATCGCTTTAAAGTGATTGATGTATGATTCAAAACCGTTTTATTTCGCATCTTTGCAGATTAAACATCCTGGATTATATGCGGGGATTCGTCAAAATCGTTTTTTATGTTTCAATGATTTTTATCATTTACCGGTGTGCCCATCCGGTGATGCCGAGCGGTGGAAAGAAAGATATTATGCCGCCCGGAGTTCTCAAAACGGAACCTCCGAACGGAAGTGCCCGTTTTGCATCCAAAAAATTTACGATCACTTTTGATGAGTTCATCCAACTGGACAACATCAAGCAAAAAGTCCTTATTTCGCCGCCCATGAAAAAGCTGCCCGATTTTAAAGTGAAAGGTAAGTCGTTGCAAGTTAAATTCATGGAGGAGCTAAAACCCAATACCACGTACTCGGTAAATTTTGCCGACGCCATTAATGACATTACCGAAAAAAATGCTTTGCTCAATTATACATACATTTTTTCAACAGGGGACAAGGTTGATTCCATGAGCATTGCCGGGGATGTTTACAGTGCTTTCGACCTGAAACCCGTGGAGGATGTATCGGTGATGTTGTATAAAGACGAAAAGGATTCGATACCCCTTGATTCCATGCCATACAAAGTACAACCCTATTATCTGAGCAAGACAGATAAAAACGGTCATTTTGTTTTAACCGGACTGGCCAATGTCCCGTATATGATCTTTGCTTTGAAGGATTTGAATGCCAATTATATTTATGACCAGCCGGGAGAAGAAATCGCTTTTCTTGATTCCCTGGTCAGGCCTCAATACTTTGCACCGGGCAAAGTGGATACGGTGATTTCCGACAGTTCTGTTTTTGTTCCCGACACTATTGTGCCGGAGAATCCGAATCAGGTGACTGATTCACTTAAGCAGGACTCTTTGAGGCAAGATAAATCACAACAGATAAATTATGAATTGTTCTTATTTGATGAAAAGGACAGCACGCAAAAAGTGCTGGGTATAAGATTGTTGCGAAAAAACGTTGTGGAGTTTGCATTTGCCTGGCCGGCAGAAGATGTTACTATCGAAGCGCTCAACTTTTCTGCCGATACCACATGGCATCTTGTGGAAACATCTCCCGGAAAAGATACCATTATCTGGTTTATTAAAAAACTGCCCGTGGATACACTCGATATACTCATCATGCATGTTGCTGATACCCTCGATAAATTCTATCAGCGATTGAGTCCGATTGAAATTCAGGCGAGGAATGTCAGGAGCAAAAAGAAAAACCAGCAGGAGAAAAAGAAATACCTGGGGTTTAAAAGCAACATTAAAGGCAATACTCTGCGACCGGATAAGAACCCGGAACTTGTTTTTGATTATCCTGTTGTAAAAGTCATCAGTGATTCTGTTTTGTTAGTGTCGGGAAATGATTCTGTTTATCAGCCGGAGTTCTATTTTGATGATTCGCTTCACCGTAAAATGGTTTTCCCAATAGATCTCAAAACAGAAACACGTTACACGCTTTTTATTCCCGATTCGTCGGTAATTGACTGGAACGGCTTGCATAACCAGGAAAAAAGTATCGGATTTACAACCAAATCGCTGCGTGATTACGGAGTACTTGTCATTGAGATGAAACCGACATATCCGATGAGCTACATTTTACAATTGATGACCGACAAAGAGGAAATCAAGCGCGAGGTTTATTTTTCATCGGACACAACATTTACCTTTAATTACTTGTTGCCTGGTGATATAATTCTGAAAATAATCTATGATGCCAATGGTAACAAAAAATGGGACGGCGGAAAATTTATTCATAAGATTGAACCCGAATGGGTGGTTTTTTATAATAAAAAATTGACCATAAGGGCCAATTGGGAGATTCAGGAAGAATGGAAGTTAAGATAAATCCTGCTAATCGTTACAACGATTGATGCAATCAACAATATCGGTTAGTACACGGTTTTTTAGGCTGTAGTATATCTTTTTCCCTTCTCTGCGCGATAACAGGATACCATTGTTTTTTAAAATATTCAAATGATGTGATGCAGTTGCCTGTTCAATATTCAACTCTTCATAGATCTGTGTAACACTCATCCTGTCGTTTATTGAAAGCAATTCAATAATGGCAATTCGCATAGGGTGTGAGATCACCCTCAGTTTACCGGCTGCCGATTCCAATTTGTTAAGATTAATAATCAAATGTTCCATGTTTGATATTCATTTGCCGCAAAAGTAAAAATATACATGTATGCAACGCAATAATATATTTACATATATTACTGTTTACAACTATTTTATACTTGTTCTAAATAATTTTAATTTATGAAAATGGAAGTAAAAGAAAATGTATTGCCGTCAAATAGCCCTTTATCACTTAATTTCAGTTCGGGGATGACCAGCAAGGCCATAAACGAGAGTGTCATAAAAGGGGCACGCAGGGCTGATCCCATCCGGTGGGCTTCCTTGTCCAGTTCATGGTATTGGGCGGCCACCTGGTAGCCGTCCAGGTCCGACATTAAACCGGCTACGGGCAATGGTAAACCTTTTTGTTCGTTGCCCATGACAATCGAGATGCCTCCTTTTTGAGCTATAACAAGATTAATGGCTTTCACAATCTGTTCATCATCGGTTCCCACGGCCACGATGTTGTGGCTGTCGTGTGCCACACTGGATGCAATGGCCCCTGTTTTCAATCCGAAGTTATGGATAAAAGCCACAGCCGGGTCGGCTTTCCTGTACCTGTTAAGTACAACGATCTTGAGGATATCGTTTTTGGTATTGCTGATCAAATAGCCGTCAATAACTTTTGGGGTTACGTATTTTATTCCCGTGATGAGTTCACCGTCATAGGCAACGATCACTTTTAATTTTTCACCTTTTGCCGGAGTACGTATCTGGTCGGCAGTTATGGGCAATGCGTTGAAGGCATTGGGGTGGTCTGTTTGAATGTGCCCGATCAGAGTCTTCCCCTTTTCGGCGACTTTGATGCCATCCACATACGTTTGAAGAATATTAAAATCCTGCAGGTTATCCACAACGATCATATCAGCCGGATCGCCGGTTTGCAGCGTTCCCACATCCAGGTTGTAGTGTTTTATGGGATTGAGGATGGCGCTTTTCAAAACCTTCAGGGGATCATATCCTTTGGCAACTGCCCGTTTGACCAATTGATTGATATGACCTTCCGCAAGGTCGTCGGGGTGCTTGTCGTCCGAGCAGAAAAGAATGCGGTCGGCATATTTATCCATTAATCCGATGAGCGCTTCAAAATTTTTGGCGGCGCTGCCTTCACGAATCTGGATTTTCATACCATATTTCAGCTTGTCCAGCGCTTCTTCCATTGTATAACACTCGTGATCGGTGGTAATACCTGCTTCGGCATATTTCCGGGCATCGTCTCCTTTCACACCGGGGGCATGGCCGTCAGCCGGTTTGCCGTATTTGCGGGCGATGGCAATTTTTTGCATTTCTGAATCATCGTGCCGGATGACGCCGGGGTAGTTCATCATCTCCGATAAATATTTGATCTCTTCCCTGCCGAGCAGGTCGTCCAGCTCTTTGGGGCCCAGTGCGCTTCCGGCAGTTTCAAACGGTGTGGCGGGCACACAGGCCGAAGCGCCGAAATAGAACTTGAAAGGTACCTTTTTGCCGTTTTCGATCATAAAATCAACACCGGGAATGCCCAGCACATTGGCGATCTCATGCGGGTCGGAAACAGTGGCCACCGTGCCGTGGATCACAGCCAGCCGGGCAAACTCGGAAGGTACCAGCATAGAGCTTTCGATGTGGATATGGGAATCAATCAGCCCGGGAAGTATGAAATGGTCTTCCGTCACCGAATCATCCCTGACAACGGACTTGATAAATCCGTTTTCTACGTGAACAGTTCCTTTGAACAGGGTTTCGGTATGCAGGTCAATGATATTCCCCGAAAGGGAAAATGAATTTTCGTGTTGCATGATACTGTATTTGAATGGTGTCAAAATTAATGTTTTTAAGGATTACTTGAAAGTTCTTTCCGCAGACAAAAGTATCCCTGATAATTAAAGGAAAAAGGAAAATAACTACTGACACTCAACTAGCGCCAGTCTTCCCGTCAGGCCTTGTGTGCCGGCAGGACTGGTGCCTGTCTGTAATGTCGGTATATTTTGATTTTCAACATTTTCGGGATTTTACAGACAGACATTATATAATCTTGCTGTTTTTCTTCTTTCGGGTACCTGCCGCACCGGCCTGCTTTGACCCAAAAGGTCAACCCCCCGTTAATTTAAAATGCCACACCGAATTTTAGCATGATCCCCGAGTTGATATCGCCGTTTGTATAAGGCTGGGTGAAAAGTTTCAGACCGACCAGGAATTTACCGGAAAAAGTATAGGAATCTTCCAGAATGATGTTGAAACCGAAAGCATTTCTTTTTTCCGATATCGTATTCTGTCCATAATAGGTTCCGTTGTTGTAGATTTCTGATAAATAACTGTCAGAAACGTTGTAACCCGAAACACCACCACCAATCCTGAAAACTACTGCCTGCCCGGCAGACCGTGCATAGGTTCAGATTATGAAAGATTTTTATTTATGCACGATCTCTTCAAACCGGTAAAAAACTTCAAATCCTTTATGTTTCAGGTATCTTTTCGCTTCAGCCGGTTCGTTGTGGAAAGTCATCAGCATAAAATCGCCGCCCCATGCGCCGAGGGATTTCACCACACCTTGATGATCCGGAAAGAGACGGTCTTTGGCTTTGGGCAGGTTCAGGATTTTCGACATCCGGTTTTCGTGCTCATCCAATAAAGATTCAAACTCATTCAAACTTTTGGTAAAAAGGATACTTTCAGTAATGTTGCTGATGGCATCAATATCGTTTTGATCAAATGAGGACTTTTTGAATTCCTGAAGACTTTCAGAAGTTCGTTGTTTGCGACCCGAATACACAAAGTACAGGTTATTCTTAAAAGGAGGAAAGAAATCCACTTCGGTAACTACCGGCCGGTGGTTTACGAGTTGATAGATAAGCGGTTTTCTTGCCGAAGCGCAGGCAATATCATATCCTGATCCTTCAAAAGTCAGTTGTTGGAGTTTGAAAGGGTCAACACCTGCCCACCCGGCCAGGTTGTTGAGCAATGTTGAACTGGAACCGAAGCCGTAATCAGGGTCAAACTCCAGAATGGTATCCACTTCAAAACCATTTTCCCCGTTCTTCAAAAAATCAGGATTCAATGCACGGGCTGCCAGCAGGATGTTTTTCAGTTTTTCGCAGGATTCCTTTTCCGGCGAATACGTTATTTCCAGATCAGGCAGGTTGAAAATACACTGAAACCACAGGCCTTCGGGTTCGATGGCACGCCAGTGCAGCTTTTTTTCTTTGTTTTCCGAAACGGTAAGATGTTGCCCTGTTTTAAGCGGAAATGCCAATGCCTTTGCCCCGTGAAGGACAAGATATTCTCCCGTGATCAGGAGTTTTCCTGATGAATACCAACTTTTTCGTGTCGTCAAGGTTTTCGGAGTTTGGAAATATAATCGTTCACATTGGCAAAAGAAATTTTGTGCCCGAGAAAATATTCTTCCGCTTTTTTCTTTTCTTCGTCGTTGGCCTGAAGGTGATTCAGGATATTAAAAAGGTGCATTTTCATGTGCCCTATTTGGATTCCTTTGGTCACTAATGACTTAACTGCAGCAAAATTGTTGGCCAGGCCGACAGCCGAGGCAATCATCATTAATTTTTTCGCAGAAGGGTTCCCCAGCATTTCCAGTGATTTTTTTGCCAGCGGGTGCAAATTGGTCAGCCCGCCAACGGTTCCCATGGCCAGGGGCAGTTCAAGCAAAAACTTAAATCTCCCGTCTTTGATTTCCACGGTGGAAAGACTTTTGTATTTTCCGGTTCGCGAGGCGTAGGTATGCCCTGCCGCTTCTATGGCCCTGAAATCATTCCCTGTAGCAATAGCCACGGCATCAATACCGTTAAAAATACCTTTGTTGTGTGTTGCGGCCCGGTATTCATCCACTTCTGCAATTTTTACAGCCATCCTGAACTTTTCGGCAAACTCTTCTCCTGAAAGGTCATTGTCAATTTCGTTCAATTCTTCAATGTTACATTCCACCCATGTCCTCACCAGGCAATCCGGCGTGTAGTTCGATAAGATAGACATGACAACAAGGCATTCTTTTTCGTTACCGGTAAAAACAGGATGATTCCTGAAAAATGATTTTAGTTCACCGGCAAATTCTTCAAGGCACGAATTGATAAAATTGGCACCCATGGAATCCACGGTATTGAAAGAAACTTTGATCTGATAATAATCATCAATTTTGTCGGTCAAATCAACCAGTTCAAAATCCAGGATGCCGCCACCGCGTTTTTCCATATTTGCGGTAATGTGGGCCGTAGCCCTCCGGAGGGCAGCGGTTAGTTCGTTAAATACCGACAACAGTTTTTCTTTGTCACCCTTCCAGATAAAATGGACTTGTCCGATTTTGATCACATCCACAACGTTGGAGTGAAACCCACCGTGTTCGGACCAGAATTTGGCGCTGGAAGAAGCGGCGGCAACAACCGAACTTTCTTCGATAACCAACGGAACGAGATAGGCTTTACCGTTGATCAACACATTAGGAGTGACACCATAAGGAATATAAAAATTGGAAATTGTGTTTTCGCTGAATTCATCAAATATTTTCTGAACTTTATGGTCGGTATGCCAAAAGCTTTTCATCAGCTCAATACTTTCCACCTGCTTATCCATCAGCTCGGCGACAATCTTAAGCTTGTCTTCCTTCAGGAGTTTTGAGAACCCCTTGATGATCAGATCACGTTTTCTTCTTCTCGGCATTCCGGTTGATTTTCAGAGATTCAAAGAAACAACAACATTTTCAATTTAAAATTATAAAAATTTACCAAATGTCAGGTTTTTCCTTTTCGGGAGGTACCATTTTTTCTTCCAGGCTGGTACTCCATTTGTCCACATAGCGTGCTATTTGTTGCAGATAATCGTCCCAGCGCGGATCATAGGCCGGATCATTTTTGTTGAGCCATTTTTCAACAGGCACGTAAGTATTGGATTTCAGTACGATTTTATCAATTGTGTAGCGGTAACGATTATCCTTAAATTCAATCGTGAAAAAATAACGGATCATGCCGGCAGCATATTTTACGCTATCCTTATCATAGTAATAGATGCGGAACTGATGCCGGCCTGCGATCTTTCCTGATTTGGGGTCGCGCAAAGTAGTGACCCGGGTCGGGTCTTTATAAAAATCATTCAGCCAGTAAACACACCGTTTATACAATTCTTCTTTGTTTCCTTCAACATCAACTACATTGCGGAAACGGATCACGCGGGTTGCCGAATCCACGGGAATGGGATACAGTTTAATCTCTTTTTTTAAGTGCTGGGTATAAATCTGCATGCCTGTCAAAAGAAAAATCAAACTCAAAAAAGTTTTCATATCCAAAACTTTTGTTAACAAAAGCAAAGTTAATAGAAATAATACTATGAATAGAAACTTTTGTAACAACGGTATTGAATTTACCTGCCATCATTAGCGTGCAAAAAGATGTTTGTGGATTTTGGGTGAAAATAGTGTCCGGGGAGGGTTTACAACCGAATAATGTCACCCCTTCGGGGTTGATTTGTGTTTTTCGTTTTCTATAATAATTTCATCCCTTCGGGATTTTTTGAATGTGAGTTGAAATCTGTTTATTAGCGGGTTTGGTGGGCTGCCTGACCCGCTGAACGGACTACCGGGCAGGCATGTGGGGAGGAGCTTTCAGCGGGTCGAAAAAAACTTGGAAATTCAATCCAAAGGGTTTGGAGGAATATTTACTGAAACGACAAACAATTTCAACCCGGCGGGAACAAGTCTGCCAGCCGGGTGAAGAATATAAAAAAACCCGCTTCTCAATGAAACGGGTTTTAATTTTTAAGGAATTGTTTATTACATCATTCCGGGCATCCCACCGCCACCCATAGGAGGCATTGGCGGTGCCGGGTTTTCTTCTTTGTGTTCAACAAGTACACACTCGGTCGTTAAGAGCATTCCGGCGATGGAGGCAGCATTCTCCAGTGCGATGCGGGTAACCTTTGTCGGGTCAATAACACCGGCACCATACAGATTTTCATATTTTTCAGTAGCTGCATTGAAACCGAAATCATCTTTACCTTCTTTCACTTTGTTGACAACGACCGAACCTTCCAGTCCGACATTTTCAACAATCTGGCGGAGAGGTTCTTCCAGCGCCCTTCTTACGATATTCACGCCGATTTCCTGGTCTTCATTGTCGAATTTTACATCGTCAAGTACCTGGGCAGCACGTATCAGGGCAACACCGCCGCCGGGGATAATACCCTCTTCAACAGCAGCACGGGTAGCAGCCAAAGCATCTTCAAAACGGTCTTTCTTTTCTTTCATTTCCACCTCACTGGCGGCGCCGACGTAAACGACAGCTACTCCACCGGCCAGTTTGGCCAGACGCTCCTGCAACTTTTCTTTATCATAGTCCGAAGTAGTGGTTTCAATCTGCGCTTTGATCTGGTTGACGCGGGCAGCGATATTGTCTTTCTCACCTTTGCCGCTGACAATGGTTGTGTTTTCTTTATCAATGCTTACTTTTTCAGCTTCACCCAGCATATCGAGTGTGGCGTCTTCCAGTTTGTATCCTTTCTCTTCGGAGATAACCACACCACCGGTCAGGATAGCAATATCTTCAAGCATTTCTTTTCTCCTGTCGCCAAAACCGGGAGCTTTAACGGCAACCACTTTCAGCGAACCACGCAAACGGTTCACAACGAGGGTAGCCAAAGCTTCACCTTCCACATCTTCGGCAATGATCACCAAAGCTTTGCCGCTTTGAGCAGTTTTCTCCAGGATCGGAAGCAGGTCTTTCATCACCGAGATCTTCTTGTCGTGGATCAGGATCAGCGGGTTCTCGTAAACAGCTTCCATTTTTTCGGTATCGGTTACAAAGTAAGGAGAAATGTAACCCCTGTCGAACTGCATACCTTCAACAACATCCACGTAAGTTTCAATACCTTTTGCTTCCTCGATGGTGATCACGCCTTCCTGTTTTACTTTTTGCATGGCTTCGGCGATCAGTTTACCAATAGAGTGGTCGTTGTTTGCCGAGATGGCAGCAACCTGCTCAATCTTGTCATTATCGTCACCGACTTCTTTTGTTTGTTTGCGCAAAGATTCCACAACCTGTGAAACTGCTTTTTCAATTCCGCGTTTCATGTCCATCGGATTGGCGCCGGCAGTAACGTTTTTGAGTCCGGTTACAAAAATTGACTGTGCAAGGATGGTTGCTGTGGTTGTACCGTCACCAGCCAGATCATTTGTTTTTGAGGCCACTTCTTTTACCATCTGGGCGCCCATATTCTCAACGGGTTCCGTCAGTTCGATTTCTTTGGCAACAGTTACCCCGTCCTTGGTTACCTGCGGGGCGCCGAATGATTTATCAATGATCACATTACGGCCTCTTGGCCCTAAAGTAACTTTTACAGCGTCAGTAAGTGCATTCACGCCTTTTTTAAGGCCTTCTCTTGCATCGTGGTTAAATAAAATGTCTTTTGCCATTTTTTTCAATTTTTATTAAATGATTAATTTTAATTCATAAATGTTTTAAATGACAGCCAGAATATCCGACTGATTCATGATCAGATAATCTTTGTCATCAATTGTAATTTCAGTCCCTGCATATTTACCGTACAGCACCCTGTCACCCACTTTTACGGTGACGGGATTGTCATCGGTTTTTTCGGGTACGGCTACTACAGTTCCCTGTTGGGGTTTTTCTTTTGCCGTATCAGGGATGATGATCCCGCCAGCAGTTTTTTCTTCGGCGGGAGCGGGTTCAACAACAACCCTTTCGCCAAGTGGTTTTATCTTTATCATATCAAACAGATTTTTTGGTTATTATTCATGGACTTGGGAGTTTTCACATTTTGTGCCAAACCGGTGATTAAAAAAAAATGTCAGAACGGTATGACATTCTGACATTTTATTTATGAGATAATTTTTTTATGGCTTATTTACCTCCCCCTTGCTGGTTTGGTTGTCCCTGTTGCGGAGGGGGTTGAAAGTCAACAGGTGCCGGGGCATTTTTTGTAAAATCCTCGATTTGTTTTTTCATCTGCGTATCCTGTTGCGAAGTGTCAACCGTACCACGCGGAATAACCATAGTTGCCGTGAGGGCAAGCACCAGTAAAGCTACCGAGAGTGTCCAGGTTGCTTTTTCAAGAAAATCGGCTGTTTGCCTCACACCCATAAACTGTGAACCTGCTCCGGTAAAATTGGCTGCCAGGCCACCGCCTTTGGGGTTCTGAACCAAAACAATAAGCCCGAGCAACACACATACGATCAAAATTAAAATGGAAACAAAAAGATACATCGTTCTAATTTTTAAGTTCTTCCTCTGCTTTTCGAATAAGGGCTGCAAAGTAACTACTTTTTTCCGGAAATTTCAAACTTAATTTTTTGTAAATACTGATGGCTTTTTCAAAGCGATTCTGGTCAAAATATATCTTTGCAAGCGTCTCACTTACAATGTTTTCTTCGTCAACAACACTTTCTTTTGCTGCTTCTTCGGGATTAAAGAATGAATGTTGGGGTCGTGCAATACTGGGTTCGTTTTTTATAAATTCGTCAATGAGTTCACTTTGCGGCCGCAGAGGTTGGATTTCTTTTTCAGGTTTTTCTTTTTCCTGAACAGGCTGTGGTGGCAATGTACTTTTTTCTCTTTCAAGATACCTGAGACGTTCGGCAACAATTCGCATCAAATCGGAATGTGAAGCGCTTCCTTCGACGGGTTGCAGAATATCACCCGGTTTTTGTGCAGGTTCGGGGGAAACATCTTCTGCCGGAGGAGGAATTTCCTGAACTTTTTCCTCTTCCTGGTGAACCGGTTGGGGTTCTACAGTCACATCAGGCATCTTTATTTCTTCAGGAAATTCCGTTTGTTTTTTGTCTTCCGGCCTTTTATCTTCAACCTGAACCTCTTCTTTTTGTTCTATTCCGGCATCTTCTGTTTTTCCTTCGGTAATGGTTACTTCTTCAATATCTTCATCAGGCAAAACAACTTTTTCAGGTGACCCGGATAAGGTATCAATGTGTTTTTTCAGCATCCGCCGGTTTCCTGTCTGGACGGCAGTTAATTTCAACTGCGTGTCATAAAGCACATGTTTTTCTTTGAAAAGGTTCAATGTGAGCAGAATTCGTGCTGTCTGGCAATACGGAAATTCTTTTACCAGTTCCGTAAATTCCGGCAGTGACTTTTCGTTTAGCAGCCCCGGGTCAAGAACATATATTGAAAACGCTTCTTTGTTCATCGAAAAACATTAATTACCAGTTGACTACGGCTTTGTTAAAAATGTCTGTTACCAGAATTTCGCTGATTCTCACAATCAGGTCACCGCTGATACTGTTCAGGTCGGCATCAGAAGGATAATCGAGAAACTCGGTAAATTTCTGTTCAAAATTTTTATCGGGTTCAAATTTATTGACAAATCTGACATTTACAGTAATTGTCAGGCGGTTGAGAGCGGCTGTTTGATTTCCCTGTATGGCAACGGGAGTGGTTTTGTAGTCAATAATTTCACCATCAAGGGCGAGGTCACCATTGGTTTCAACCATATCCAGGTTCCCTTCATTTGTAAATCTATCTGTTAACATATCAGTAAAAGTAGGGCTTAACAGAGGCTGGATCAAAGGAGCCCTGTTTTGGAAGTAAGCCACCGAAACGGTTTTTGCTTCAGGAGGGATGGAAGCCCCGGTAAAAGAATACACACCGCATCCTTCGGACAGAAATTGCAGAAAGATGACTAATGCAAAAAAAATGTTTCCCGCAATATGCCGGTTGTTATTCAGGTTCATCACTTGATATTGTATTCTTTGATTTTCCTGTAAAGCGTGCGTTCTGAAATGCCCAGCTCCTTAGCGGCACTTTTTCTTTTTCCATGATGTTTCTCCAGCGCTTTTTTTATGAGTTCATTTTCCTTTTCCTGGAGTGAGAGCGATTCTTCCACAACTTCGGTAGGATGAAAAGCGTCTTCTTCACCCTGTCCGGGATGTGTGATTTTGATTTCAGGATATTCTGAATGGTCTTTCAGAACAGTATCCGGATAATCTTTTACCAGTAAGGCTTTGGTCTGCTCGGCAGTAGGTTTATGCTCAGCTTGTTCCATGAGGGAGGCTACTATTTTCTTTAATTCCGTCATGTCTTTTTTCATCTCAAACAGCACTTTATAAAGCAATTCCCGTTCCGAAATATGTTGCTCTTCTTTCTTTTGATAAAGGACGGGAAGTTCACGAGTTTCATTTCCGGGCAGGTATTGTTTCAGCGTAGTCACATCAATTTCTTTGTTTTTCTCGATGATTGAGATTTGCTCGGTAACGTTTTTGAGTTGACGAATATTTCCCGGCCAGTAATAATTCTCGATCATTTTAATTGCATCGGGAGTGAGGCGTATTGGAGGCATACGGTATTTTTCGGCAAAATCGGCAGCAAATTTTCTGAACAGCAAATGAATATCTTCTTTGCGGTGCCGCAGCGGCGGAATGAAAATAGGAACCGTATTCAACCGGTAAAACAAATCCTGCCGGAAGTTTCCCTTTTCGATGGCATTCGGGATGTTCACATTACTGGCTGCTACCACCCGGACATCTGTTTTGATCACCCTGGAAGAACCCACCTTCATGAACTCCCCTGATTCCAGAACCCTTAAAAGCCGTACCTGTGTGGACAGCGGCAACTCGGCTATTTCATCCAGAAAGATAGTCCCTCCGTCGGCAACTTCAAAATATCCTTTCCTGGCTTCATGTGCCCCGGTGAAGGACCCCTTTTCGTGTCCGAACAGCTCGGAATCTATCGTCCCCTCAGGGATGGCGCCACAGTTAACGGCAATGTAATTATTGTGTTTTCTGGAACTCATCTGATGGATGATTTTGGGGAAGACTTCTTTTCCCACACCACTCTCACCCGTTATCAATACGGTAAGGTCAGTGGCAGCCACCTGGACGGCCACTTCAAGCGCCCTGTTCAGCATGGGTGAATTGCCGATGATCCCGAACCGTTGCTTTATTGTTTGAAGCTCCATAAATCAGATTGTAAAACAGTTTTTAAAATTAGTAATTAATCACAAAACCGAAAAAGTTAACGCAATTCCGCATTCAGCTTTTGCTCAAAGGCCAGCCTGATACGGTTCATCGTCTTGTCAATCACCTTGTCGGTAAGGGTTTTTCCTTCATCCTGCAGGATGAATGACAGAGCGTATGATTTTTTTCCTTCCGGGATTTTGTCTCCTTCATAAACGTCAAAAAGGCCCACTTTCTTTAAAATTTTTCTTTCGGCATCAAAAGCCAGTTTTTCCATCTCGTCAAAATGAACCGATTTGTCCACAAGCAGAGCCAGGTCTCGGCGTACAGAAGGATATTTGGAAACCGGAGTATAAAGCGTTTCATTTTTGGCATGCAAATTCATCACCTTCTCCCAGTTCAGGTCAGCCATGAACACGTCCTGCTCAATATCAAACCGGCGCAGGACCGTTTTGCTTAAAGCAGTGATCGTGGCTACCGTGATATTGTCTTTTAGGTATTCCAGACCGTAACTATAATTATTGGAAACAGTTTCCCGGATACTCATACTGCTTCGGTTAATTCCCAGTTTGCCGAAAATTCCTTCGACAACACTTTTCAGGAAATAAAAATCCACTTTCCGTTTGTCGTTATTCCAGTTTTCAGGAGTAATATTACCAGTCGCGAAAAGGAAGAGATGTTTTTCCTCACTGTATTTTTTCAATCCTGGCTTTTTGTCTTTCGAGGGGTCTTTGCTGTAAATTTTCCCGAATTCGTAAAGTTTCTGATCGGCTATTTTGTGGTTAATGTTGTAGCTTACCACTTCAAGGCCGCCGAACAATAATGACTGGCGTAAAACATCCAGGTCCCTGCTCAGCGGGTTGAGCAGCGTGACGCTTTTGTTTTCGTCAAAATCTTCGTTTTCGGTGTAATAGGCCGAACGGGTCAGCGAGTTGTTGATCATTTCCACAAAACCCTGGGCCGTCAGTT
The DNA here is from genome assembly GCA_964567945.1 of uncultured Lentimicrobiaceae bacterium. Classification (GTDB taxonomy): domain Bacteria; phylum Bacteroidota; class Bacteroidia; order Bacteroidales; family F082; genus JAADID01. Next base: position 23,549 of record CAZMOS010000002.1, on the reverse strand, counting down.
GATCGGAGATCAGATTTTGTACTTTCTCCGGATCCGGTTTTTTGCGGTAGCTTACCGAAGCGTCAATTTTGTCTTCAAACTCCACATTGTTGTATCCATACACACGGAGTATCTCCTCAATGACATCGGCTTCGCGTTTGACGTCCACCTTGAATGTGGGGATCAGCAGCTTCATCCCTTCGCCGGTTTCTTCCAGAACTTCAATCTCAAGGTCGGCGAGGATATCTTTGATGATGTTCCTCTCGATGACTTTTCCGATGAGGCGGTCAACATTTTTATAAGTGATGTCCGCCGTCCATTTTTCAATTTTTTCGGGATAGACATCCTTGATCTCCGAAGAAATTTTACCGCCCGCGATTTCTTTGAACAGCATGGCTGCACGTTTCAGGGCGTAAATAGTCATTTCGGGATCGGTACCCCGTTCGAAACGGAAAGAAGCATCGGTTTGCAATCCGTGACGCCTTGAGGTTTTGCGAATGTGGGACGGATCGAAATAAGCGCTTTCAAGGAAAATGTTAGTGGTCTGTTCGGTTACTCCCGAATCCAGTCCGCCGAAAACGCCGCCGATACACATGCCCTCTTCCGCATTGCAGATCATCAGGTCATCAATATCAAGCTTTCGCTCAATACCGTCCAGAGTAACGAATTGGGTGCCTTCCGGCATTTTTTTCACAACCACCTTGTTGCCTTTGATCTTGTCGGCATCGAAAGGGTGGAGAGGCTGCCCGGTTTCGTGCAGGATGTAATTGGTGATATCCACGATGTTATTGATGGGTCGCAGGCCGATGGCATTGAGGCGGTTTTTCAGCCATTCGGGGGATTCTTCCACTTTTACGCCCGAAATGGTGACTCCCGAATACCGGGGGCAGGCCATTGTGTCTTCCACGATAACATCAATATCCAGCGAATGGTCATCCACGGTAAAACCGCTCACGTCCGGAAGATGCAGTTTGTACGAACGGGTGTTTTTTAGCCGGTTCAATCCGGCAGCCACATCCCTTGCCGAACCGATATGAGAAGCTGCATCGGCACGGTTGGGGGTCAGCCCGATCTCGTAAACGTGATCTTCTTCGATGTTGAAAAATTCGCGGGCAGGTGTTCCGGGCTGAAGTTTATCAGGCAGAACCATAATTCCCTCGTGACTTGTTCCCAGCCCCAGTTCGTCTTCGGAACAGATCATCCCTTCGGATATCTCACCGCGTATTTTGGCTTTTTTGATGGTGAAAGACTCCTCCTCCGAATACAGGACGGTGCCGACAGTAGCAACTGGAACGATTTGCCCGGCAGCCACATTGGGTGCGCCGCAAACGATGGGCAGCACCTTTCCGTCGCCCACATCCACAGTGGTAACGCTTAATTTATCGGCATCGGGATGTTTTTCACAAGTCAGCACTTTCCCGATCACTACGCCCTGAAATCCTCCTTTGACCGACTGAAACTTCTCAAGGCCTTCCACTTCCAGTCCGATGTTTGTCAAAATGTCCGACAATTCCAGCGGGTCCACATCAATGTCAACGTATTGTTTCAACCAGTTATATGACAATTTCATGTATTTAGTATTTTCAATTAATGGAGTGTAAAAGTAAAGAAATATAAGGATTTTTGGATTTGATATTTTTTGATAAGGGCATTCCTTTGTAAGTTTTTAGATTTTGGATGTTATGGTAAATATTTTATTTCCGAAATAAAAAAATTTTCTATTGGAATCACTCAATTTGTATTGTATCAGGAAATCCTGGCCCACTGGTGTTTTTCGCGGCGCAATTTGTGGAGTTCGGTGTTGAGCAATTGATTGACTGGCAATTCCAGTTTCGGGTCTTTTTCAAGGATTTTTTCAGCCAGTTTGCGTGTCTGGACGATCAGTTCGTTGTCGCGTGCCAGGTTGGCAATTTTAAAGTTCAGCATCCCGGATTGCCGTGTGCCTTCAATATCTCCGGGCCCCCGCAGTTGCAGGTCGGCTTCGGCAATCTCAAAGCCGTCGTTGGTGCGCACCATGGTCTCGAGCCGTTTCCTTCCTTCATTTGAGATTTTATCGCCCGCCATCAGGATACAATAAGACTGTTCGGCTCCTCTTCCCACGCGTCCCCTGAGCTGGTGAAGCTGTGACAACCCGAAACGTTCCGCATTTTCGATGATCATCACCGAAGCATTGGGCACGTCCACGCCCACCTCAATGACGGTAGTGGAAACCATGATCTGTGTTTTGCCTTCCACGAACCGTTTCATCTCGTATTCTTTGTCTTCGGTTTTCATTCTTCCGTGCAGTACGCTCACCCGGTATTCAGGCAATTGAAATTCGCGCTGCAGGTATTCAAACCCGTCCATCAGGTTTTTCAGGTCCATCTTTTCCGATTCCCTGATCAGCGGGTAAACAATGTAAACCTGCCTTCCTTTTTTTATCTGGTCACGAATGAAACCGATGACACGCAGCCTTTTTGATTCAAAAAACAACATGGTCTTCACCGGTTTTCTTCCGGGCGGCATTTCATCAATAACAGAAACATCCAGATTTCCGTAAACCGTCATGGCCAGTGTGCGGGGGATTGGCGTTGCCGTCATGACCAGCACATGGGGCGGGTTCACGTTTTTTTTCCACAGGCGGGCACGCTGTTCAACGCCGAAACGGTGCTGTTCGTCAATGATCACAAATCCCAGTTTTTTAAAAGTCACGGTTTCTTCGATCAGGGCGTGTGTGCCCACCAGCAGGTGGAGGTCGCCGGTGAGCAGGTTCTCGTGAATGATCTTCCGATCGGCCTGTTTGGTCGAACCGGTGAGCAAAGCGATGTTAATGTCCATCCCGTCCAGCAGTTGCCGGATGTTATTAAAATGCTGGGTAGCCAAAATTTCGGTGGGCGCCATCAGGCAGGCCTGGAATCCGTTGTCAATGGCGATCAGAGCGCTCATCAAAGCCACCACGGTTTTGCCACTGCCCACATCTCCCTGCAACAGGCGGTTCATCTGTCTTCCCGAACCCATATCGGTACGGATTTCCCTGATCACTCTTTTCTGGGCATTGGTCAGCTCAAAGGGCAGGTATTTTTTGTAAAACGTGTTCAGATTTTCGCCGACTTTTGAAAACAAATGGCCTTTGATCTTTTCTTTTAAAGTGATCTTTCCCGTGATAAGTTGCAACTGAAGGAAGAAAAGTTCATCAAACTTAAGCCGGCGGGTGGCCTGTTCTATTATTTTCGGATTTTCGGGAAAATGGATATTCAGCAGCGCTGTTTTTCTGTCAATCAGATGATAGGCTTTTAAAATATAATCCGGCAGGATCTCACGGATATCGTCGGCCACCTGATTCAGCAGCCGGCGTGTCAGCTTGCTGATGCCCCGCGTTCCCAGGCCACTGTTTTTCAGCCGCTCGGTAGAGCTGTAAACGCCTTCGAGGCGCTGGCCTACCACTTCTTCCTCACCTGTGTAGTCTTCCACTTCGGGGTGGACAAAGTTGAAATGATTTTTAAAGGCAGAGGGTTTTCCGAATACAAGGTATTCTTTATCCGGCTTAAAGCGGTCCTTGATCCATCTCAACCCCTTGAACCAGACCAGCTCGATGCTTCCGGTGTCATCACTAAAAACGGCAGTGATGTATTTCATCCTTTTTTCGCCGACAATCCTCATATTGGATATTTTCCCTTTTAACTGAAAATAGGTGCTGTCGGTAGTGACCTCTTTGACCTTGTAAATACGGCTTTTGTCAATGTATCTGAAAGGGAAATAATACAGCAGGTCGTTGAAAGTTTTTATCCCCAGTTCTTTTTCAAGCACTTCGGCTTTTTTCGGGCCTACGCCTTTCAGGTAAGTGATGGGGGTTTCAAAAATATTCTGCATAATCTTCCGGATGAGATTGCAAAAGTAATAAAACAGTGTGAAGCTTTATGTCCACTTGAAGCAAGGGGGTAACCCCGACCCGCCGGGTAGATTTATTCCCAGCAGGTCGAAAGTATAAACTTTACTCCGCCGTTGGTGTCCACACCAAAATTCCGTTTCGAACATGTGATAAAATGCTAAAAAAATATTACGGTACTCCGTACCTTTCTTTTCCTTTTACTTGTTTCTTGTTTCTATAAATATTTTCGGTGCTCTGCACCTTCCTCTTTTCTGATCTCTTTATTCTGCGGCCAATCTTAAAGGGAAGCTTGAAGCAAAGGGGAAAGTATGGTACCGGTGGCTTTAGCCACCGATCTCCGGGGTTTTCCTGTTCTTATGGGTTCGGCAGCTGAAGCTGTCGGTACGGTCAACCTCTACCCCGCTGTTAGTGTCCCCCGACAACCACTCTTTTGAGGTAGGGTATTGGTGCCGTGGAATGGATCCTCAATTAACCTTTCGGGTCTCTACGCGCAGGCCTGCTTCGACCCAAAAGGCTTGCCCCGTTGAGCCGGGGAATGAATTCCGCGGTCAATCTTCAAGGATGCTTAAAGCAGGGGAGTGGGTAAAAAAAACTCTCCGAAAACAGGGAGAGTTTTTAAAATTTTTTTCAGAACAAAATTAATATTGCCACAAGCTTTCTTCAAACCTGAACATTTCGTTTTTGATTCTGTCAGCCTCAAGCAGGGCATCCACTCCGGTTGCATATTGTGCAATACGACGGTCGAAAACATTTTGCTCTTTATAAATGTAACTCTCAAAGAGGCGTTTCCAGAACAGGTCGTCATAAGTCAGCCGTGCCGCCGAATTGAATTCATTAAAAACAAGGGCGTTGGCAAAAACCTCACGCGATTCGGGATAAGATATCCAGAATAAAGGTTCGGTAACCTCCTCTCCGTTACGTTCTTTTATTATTACCGGACACAGTGCCTGGATTCGTACCAACATTTGAGAGCGTTCGTTGTCAAAGTACCAGTCTTCTTTGATCCTCAGCCGCATCACCTTTGTCGGATCAAATTCGGTAAAGATTACCGTATCATATTCTTCATAAGGAGGATAAGGCCGTTGCATTATCTGATAACTCGAGTCGGTTTGCCTTGCGATAATTTCACTGTAAGTTATGGGTACGAGCAATTCATCAGTGCTGGAAATGTCATAAGCGGTAATTTTGCCTTCTTTCAGTGCATCGAGAACTACAATTATGAATGATTTCCAGCGTTCCTGCGGATCGGTCGGGAAATAAAACTTTTGATTAAATTTTTGCCTGAAGTCGATTTCCCTCCATATTCTTTTTGACCACATCACGTCGGCCTTACGAATATAGGGATAGGGTACCGGCTTGGCAAAAGTCGTTTCGTCTTCAGCGTATAATCTGTCCGAAGGTGATTCGTCCACAATTTGGGCTTTCAGGTTAGGTGTGAAACCCAAAGTGAGAATAAAAACGGCAAAAAACAATCTTTTCATTATCTTTTGTTTTTAAAATTATTTTAACTCAAGACTGATCGGGTTAAGACTCCTGATCGTACCGTCAGGCCCTTTTGCCCGGATATTATCAAAAAAGAATTTTTGTTTACGTTTTCCGTTTCTGATAATGTTTACGATTTCCTTGGTAAACCGGTTTCCTTTTACATTTTTCGGTATATAATCGCCATTGATAATGGTTCCAAAAGTATAACCCGTTACCTGGTAATAAACCTCAAATTCAAAATCCCTCATGTTCGGGATAATGGCTCCTGCTGCCAGCAAGCGGTTTTTATCTATCTGACCATCAGACTGGCCGGCAATCTGCGCGGTAGGTGTGGGTACACGTTTTACCCTGAATTCCACTTTTCCCAATGGTAATTCCTTACCCAGTATTTTGGCAGTTGCACTGACGAAAGCTTTCCGGACACCTTTAGGAACTTTGTTGATCCTGACGATCCAGTCTTTTCCTTCCGTGTCTTTTTTCAGAACACCAAGGTCTATCGTCGGTTTGATCTTTTCATCCGGAATTCCGGGGGCAGAGATCGAAACCGGGTTGTCAATACCTATGTAAAGCACGTTCATCTTCAGAGGAGCTACCGTTAGTGCAGGAGGAGCAACAATATAAGAACCTTTGAAATGATAAGGTTTCAGCTTGTTGGTTTTGGGGTCAATCATTTCGATGACACCTGCATATTTCTGAATCCCGACCCTGGTGGCGGGGAATTCTAGTTTACCCAATCCTGCCTGGCCTTTAAAGACTTGTGCGCGCGGCTCATTTTTGGCTGTCAGTGTGTCGGCGCCGGGGAGCACTTTAATAGTGACTTCGGTTTTTTTATCATAGGCAGCCACCAGCACATCGGCCTGGTATTTCTGTCCCTGCAGAACAAAAGTACTTTTCGGGATGACTTTGGCCGCCACTTCATTGAACTTAAAGTCAGTTTCCGAAACGGACCCGTATAAATAATTCATCGCATTGTATTCTGCCGTCTGCACTTCTCCGATAATACGGTTTAGGATGGTGATGTCAGCCGCAAGAATGGTAAAGTAAAAATTATGTTGCTCCCACGTCTGCTTTTGGCCATCCTTGTCCCTGTAAGTAATACCTTTCATATTGGTTATCAGGCCAACCTTTTTTGAGTCTTCGGGAAGGTTCATGGTTTTGAGGATCAAATCCCTGTATTCACCCATTTTTTTACTCAAAACATAAGCTTCGCCTACTCCAATCTTGTCGCCTGTACCGACCATAAAGTGTGTTGACGCATCATATTTATCTTTAGTCTCCAGTTTTTCAAGCATGAGGTACTTGGTCTTTTCACCATTGATGATCGTATCTTTATAATATTTTTGCATGATCTCATCAATGGGCATGCGTTCCGATACTTTTACCAGTTCCAGTTTAATGGAATCAATGTACTTTATCATTTTTTCGGCCTCATTCCTGATCACTTCAGCCTGTTTGAAATAGGGGCCAACTTTTTCAGGGTTAAGCTTGTTTTGCAAACGAAATTTTTCATAAGCATCTTTAATTTTGGCAGCAGTACTTACATTGGCGCTTTCCATTGATTCATTAACGACAATAAAAGCATTCAATACTTCTTTTGACACGTTTAATGCTAGCAGGGCGTACAAAACAAGATACATCATTGAGATCATCTTTTGCCGCGGTGTTTCCTTATATCCAGCCATTTTTAATTAATTCTTTTGTTAATGGTTTGAGGTTAAATACTGTTGAATTATTTTATTTGATCAACCCTTAACATTCATAGCTGTAAGGATATTTCCGTAAACTTTGTTCAGTTCACTCATTTTGGTTGTCAGATTCTCCATCTGATCGTGAAATTCGGTCGCCGACGCGGAAGACTGCTCAAGTTTTTCGAGGAAAACACTCATTGTTGTTTGCAATGATTCAGCATAATAACCGGTTGTTTCGGCATCTTTCGCAACAGACTCACCAAATATACGGGCTGAGTTGGAAGCCTGCTGGACGTTGGTTGCAAATTCGTTTGTTGCAGAAGCAACGGAAGAAAGGTCACTGAGCTGACTTGCATTTTCAGCCAGCTTTTCAATACCGGTGCCTAGCTTATCAATTGTTCTCTGATCAAGTTTAGCCTTTTCAAACATTTCATCAAGTCGTTCTGTAGCTGATTTTCTTTTTTGCAATATCGAACTGTCATCAACCTTATGATATATCCCTGCTAATTCGGGATAAACCAAACTCCAGTCGGGTTCAACAAAAGGAGGCTCGAATGCGGAGAAAAAGAAGATGATTGCTTCTGTTCCCAAGCCGACGACAAGCATAATATCTGCTCCAGGATAGTGATTGATTTTAAACATGGCACCAAGCAAAACAATGGATGCACCCCATCCGTAAACCTTGGCCATGAAATTCCTGTATCCCCGTGTTCTTGTAAAATTAAATAAGCCCATGATAATTTTTTTTAAATTTTATTTTACTAATTTAATTGTTGATTATGTTAATTGTATACTCTTGAAGCCTTGTTCGGGTTATCCCCTTTGTTTCTTCCCAGGTAAGGCTGAATAGTTCTGAAACCTATGTAACATTTTGCTGTATCCTGGTATTCGTATGCCCTTGAGGATACTTCCAGGAAATAAGCAATATCTTTCCATGAACCGCCACGAATCACTTTGCGTTTCATGACCGGCGGATCATCTTCTTTGGCATTGTACGTATAGTTGGGGTTCATGTCCCAGGTGAAGTTATAGGAAGAAGGGTCGAAAGCACTACTTGTCCATTCCGATACATTTCCTGCCATATCATAGAGACCCCAGTCGTTGGGTGGATAGTGGGCAACAATTACCGTACGCAAACCTCCATCAGCTATGTAATTTCCGCGAACCGGTTTGAAGTTAGCCAGGAAGCAGCCTTTTTCATTCCTTGTATAAGGACCTCCCCAAGGATAAGGATTCAAAGCATAACCTCCGCGGGCAGCCCATTCCCATTCAGCTTCCGTGGGAAGACGGAATTCGGAAAGTGATACCTGGCCTTTTCTTGACCTTAAATAGCTGTTAAGATATTCTGTCCGCCAAACGCAAAAAGCGCGTGCCTGCCTCCAGTTAACGCCTACAACCGGATAATGGTCATAGGCCGGGTGCCAGAAATATTTCTCGGTAAGCGGATCATTGAAAGAATATGTATAATCGTGTATCCAGGCCAGTGTGTCGGGATAAACGGCAATAGTTTCGTTTCTTACATAAACAGAACGGTCGCGTAAACCCTGCGGACGGTTGGCCAGGCCGGCATTACGGTAATCAGCTTCTTCAGTAAAATCTTTTTTCGCGGCAGCATGAAGATCAACCCAATAATAAGAGTACATCAATTTACGTGTGTCTATTTCCTTTCGGCGGAAATAACGTTCATGTTCCGGAAGATACATGTCCTCGAGGGCATCCCTGACATCCTGATCTTCGCTATTCCATTCGATTTCTGTTTTCCAGTTCAGATAGGGCGGGTCATACACTTCACCGGTTTTTGGATTTTCTTCTATAAGGAATTCATCAGGCCTGACATCACCCAGCATGGTTCGTGCTATGGAATCTCTTACCCAGAAAACAAACTGACGGTACTCGTCATTTGTTATTTCTGTTTCATCCATAAAGAAAGATGAAACGGAAATGGTTTTTGGCTGGATAAGATGTCCGTGGGTAATGTCTTCGGAAGAAGCACCCATCACGTAACTTCCTTGCGGAACGAATACCATGCCATAAGGATCAGGTTGGTAAAACGGTTTAGATTTCTTGCGGGTTCCAACGAGTTCTCCGTTACCGGAATTGCTGCAACTGGCAAGAAAGAATGCCACTACAATGTATAAAACCAGTTTTTTCATTGTATTTCTATTGGTTTATCAAGATTACGATTGTTCAAATTTTTGCGTGCCAAAAATATAAAAATATGTGTTCAATGATCAATTATTAAAATGTCATTATAAATAACGTGTATTCTTATAACTTGTTTTATAATGTTCTGTTTTAATTTTAAAACAATAGCTTAGGGACACCTCATGACTTCCGGGAATGCTCACCGGCAACGTATTCAAATCGTAAGAGTAGCTGATCTTAAAGCTTTTGAAGCGTACCCCGGCAATAAATCCTACCGATTCCTGGAAGCGATAATTTACGCCCCCCCAAAATTTGTCATTGTATTTAACGATCCCTGTTAAGTTATATTGTGTTGATGCAAGATTACTTAAAATCATAACAGAGGGGATGATCTCAAATTTCGGATTGCGGGGTATTGTATAAGTATATCCCCCTACAATGTAAAAAGTTCTGTCGGTCGAAGTGATGCTATTTCCTGAAGGATCAAACTTCTTGAAACCGGACTCGAGTATGTTGGCGACCGAAATACCAATATAATACCGGCCCGGTTGATTCAGGAATAAACCGCCGCTTGCATCCAGCCGCAGGTCGCTGACAGTGGAAGTGGGCAATATGGGGTCTCCGTCTTCCACGGGTTTGAATTTGGACCCGTCAATACTACGGTTAATGATGTTCAGACCCGCACCAAGCCCCAAAACTCCGATAGAAAGGTTCAAATGAAAGGAATAGTCCACCTGAACGATGATGTCACTCTGGTATCCGAGCCTGTCCTGAATAACAGATCCCCCCAGACCACCGTGTAAAGCTTTTAAAGGAGAGTCCAGGGAAAGCAATATATCCTGAGGAGCCATATTGTAACCGTCTTCGTCGTCGAACCCGCCAGCCCATTGCTGACGATAAATACCATCAACACAGATTCCACGTCTCATGCCCGCGTAAGCAGGATTGGAAAACATGTAGGTATTGTAATATTGTGTAAAGATCGGTGCCTGCTGACAATAAACGTATGTAATGAGAATCAGTCCGGTAAACAAAAACAATATGTTAATAATCTGCCGCTGAAATTCATAAAGATAAAGTGGGGCTAAAGTAAAAAATTTATATCTAAAATAACTTCCAAAAAAATATTTTGTTGCATATAGTAAAGCAATTATACGTAATTACAATAAAAAGTTTAAAAAATCAGGGAAAGCAACTGATTAAAGACTGAATTTTTCAACTGTTTCATAAACGGGGCCTTCCGGTTTCAGATGGCTCTCATAAAGATATATCTCACTAATATTGATTTCCATAAGGTTTGCCTTTTCAAACCTTTTAATTGTTTTTTCAAAATGTTGTTTGTCCGATAATCTCCTGATACGGCCTACTGTGAGATGCGGAACAAAATTCTGCCTGTCGCGTGCAAAACCTGCCTTGTCCATTTTGGTCAGTATCTGTTCGGCAATTTCCGTCACATAACCGGAATCTTCAATACCAAACCAGATTACTTTCGGGTTATAATGGCTCCCAAAAACACCGGTCTTCCGAATATTAATCGTAAAAGGGGAAAAAGAAAGCGATACGGAGTCAAGTTCCCTGCAAATGAGGTCAACCTTTTTTTCGGGGATCTCACCAAAAAATTTTAATGTCAGATGAAAATTTTGTGGTTCAACCCATTTGATGCTGTCATTAACCAACCCGTTAACGAGTTTATAATAAATACCCAGAAAATTTTTATCCGGTGTAATTTTTATGGCGGCAAAAAGTCGTTTCATGGTTTCGCTGCAAATGTATGATTAATTCAAAAAGTTTTTACTTTTGCCCTCTCAAAAACTCTACACTCAAAACTCAAAAGGGGGCATTAGCTCAGTTGGTTAGAGCGTTTGACTGGCAGTCAAGAGGTCATCGGTTCGACTCCGATATGCTCCACACACGAAACGAACCACTTGCATGATTTATTGCAGGTGGTTTTTTTATTGGGGGTAAATGATCCGGTTCTTCGGATTTCTTTTCGTCATTCGTTTTCGTTGTCCGTTTTCGACAATCCCGCCTCAAGTGCATAAACCTGTCAGGTTGCTTGCGCACGGAGCCTTTTGAAACCTGACAGGTTAATTTCACCGCACCTGATTCTAATTTCTATTTTCACGCATTCCATTTTAAGGATCAACGGTGAGCTAGTCCGGTATGATTACGTGAAAAGAAAAAAATGCGGTTTTCATATCTGTGAAATGACAGCTACTTTGGAGCCCTTTCTATAACAAACTAAAAACAGGAGGGGAAGTTCTCCAAAATTTTATCGCTGATTTTGGGGCCTCACATTTTTGTGGGGCCTTTTTCTTTATAAAGCAATTAATGTGAAGACGTTGTCAGAGCGTATAGGAATGAACCAAAGCCTGCTTGCACAATAAATCAAAGGGGTAAAAAAACCCTCTGCAAGGCAGACCAGGCGTATTCTGTCCGGAGTTCAGCAAATTGGCAAAGAGCTTTCCGAAGCCCGGTTTTTATTGTAAATCAGTTCTTGTTTTACTCCGTTTCATGTTTGATGAACTTTCGGATAAATCCGATAAGATCCGATAAATAAATGGTCGTATAGTCAAAGATTTGATTTTCCGCCTCGACCAAAAAACAACACAAAAATGTAACGAAATCCTGATTTTTCAGTAAAGAAAAGTATGTTGCTTTTTTGTTATTTTAGTTGATTATTAGTTCAAAAATTAAAAGACCATAAAATGAAAAAATTACTTGTCATTATTTTCCTTTTTATTGTCGGCCATTCTTATTCGCAGGATTTGATTATTTTGAGAAATGGCGATGAAATCCATGCCAAAGTCACCGAAATTCTTGCAGAGACAATCAGATATAAAAAAACATCCAATCTGAACGGCCCGACATACAGCATCGCAAAGTCCAAAGTTTTCATGATCCGCTATAAATCAGGGGATAAAGATATTTTCAATGCACCCGAAGATGCAGAAACTGCAAAAAAACAAAAAATTGAGCCTGTTGCCTGGGAACCACCTGCTGATTTTGTTTACGACCCTTCCATCGGCAATCCTTATTGCCAGATCAGAAAACAAATGGGTGGCAAAGTATATGGCAACCGGGCAAATGAAATCTTTTTCCGCCAGGATATCGTTTTTTACGGATTCGATATGACTTATCTAAAACTGACGAATTCAACTAAATTGGGGCATGGTGTTGAAATTGTTCAAAAATATTATGAGGCATGGAATGATGAATTGACCAACAAAATGCTGACCATAAAAGATATGCGCCACTGGATGGATAAAAGAACCATGTTTGTGGGGAAAAGTGTATTTTCCAATTACCGTTTTATGGATTATCAGGATTTTGTGATTGCGAATAATTATTGTATTCCGTATGAAGACCTGGAGAAAATTGTGAAATCGTATGTGCTGGCCGAGAAAAACGGGTTAGGAATGGTCGTTGTTCTGGAAAATTTTAATAAAGAAAGGGAATATTCACTGATCTGGGTTGTGTTTTTCGATATTGCCACCCGCGAAATATTGTTTGCAGCCGAGGTTAGTGGAAAAGCCGGCGGAAGCGGAATGGTCAAACACTGGGCAGTCGGCGTCGAACAGGCATTCATAAAAATGTTTATTGAAAACATATATAAACGCCGGTGGATCAACACTCCCATGATCACTGAAAAACTTCGGTTTTATTAACCCGGATTTGTTATCAAAGGGGACCGAATTCAAGTGTGTCGGCTGACGGGTCGTATCCGTGTTAATCCTGTTTCTATATCCCTGCACTATCGGGATGGACTGCCTCGCAAAAGGGCAGATCAACTGACTCGGGTAGTACAATGAGGACGGAGGGATCAACCCCGGCACCTGAATTTCTAAATTCTAATTTGTGCATTCTGCTTTCCGACTTCAATAAATTTCCCATCTTTGCCAATGTCTTTCAGTCATCGGCAATATGAACAAACCGGCATCAAGGCCTTTTTCCCATTCCAGGCAACTGTATTACGGGCTGCTGGCGCTGTGGTTTATCCTGAATCTTTTCCAGTCTTATTTTACCGAACTGCTGCACGACGAAGCCTATTATTGGTTTTATTCAACCGATCTTTCCTGGGGCTATTATGACCATCCGCCGATGATCGCCGTGATTATCCGGCTGGGATATGCCTTGTTTCCCAATGAGCTGGGAGTCAGATTACTGGTGGCAGTTATGTCGGTGGGTATTCTGATGATGATCGTTGAGATGATGCGTGTAAAAAACTACCTGTTGTTTTTCGTTTTCGTTTTCTCGATCGTTATTTTCCAGGCAGGCGGTTTTATAGCCGTGCCCGACACACCGTTGATCTTTTTTGCCACTCTGTTTTTTTATGCTTACGGGAAATATCTTGATGACGATAAACCGCTTAATGCCTTCCTGGTGATCCTCGGGATTTCCGGAATGCTTTACAGCAAATATTTCGGCGGGCTGGTGGTTGTTTTCACACTGTTCTCCAATCTGAAGATCGCCAAAAGAAGATCGTTCTGGTTTATTGTGATATTTTCTGCGCTGCTGATGGTTCCCCATCTGATCTGGCAAATTAATCACTATTTCATCAACTTTTATTTTTATTTGGTTGAGAGGGGCCGTAACTCGTATTTTGATGTGTTGAACCTTATCAACTATCCGGCGGGGCAACTGGTGATCATGAACCCGTTGATGGCTTATTTTCTGATTTCTTATGCTTTTAAGAATAAAACCAAAACCCTTTTTCACCGGGCGTTAATCTTTAATATCATCGGTGTTTTCGGCCTGGGGTTTCTGCTGTCATTTTTCGGGCCCGTGGAAGCCAACTGGACAGTGACTGCCTACGTGCCTCTGATTTTACTTAGCTATCCTTTAATTGAAAACAACCTGAATATCCACAAAGCTGTGTATATTCTTGGCGGGATCAGTTTTGTCCTGATCATCGTGCTCCGTATTTTTCTGGTTTATGATTTTCTTCAGGTTAAAGATAAACCGAAGCTGACCAATGAGTTTCGCGGATGGAAAAAATGGGCGGGAGAATTAAAAAAGATCGCCGGTGACAGGCCGGTGGTGTTTGCCAATTCTTACCAGAAGGCCTCCAAGTATCTGTTTTATGCAAAACGGGAGTCGTTTACGTTCAACTATCTGCTTTACCGGAAAAACCAGTTTGACCTGGCAGGGATTGAACCGAAACTGGCTGATAAAAAGGTTTTGTTTGTTTATCCCGAAAAAGGGATGTGGCTTTATGACACGGTATATTATTACTTGCCGGATGCCGACAGTACATACATATTGGGCAGATGGTGGTATTACATTGACGTGAAACATTACTACTCTTACAATTACATTCCTGTAAAAATAAAAATGAAAGAACACGTCTTCAGTCCCTCTACATTGATCCGGATTCCTGTGGAGCTTGTCAATCCGCTGGATACAGCCGTGACCGTAAGGCAGGATGGAGGCGATACCTGGCTGGCTGTGGCTTTTACACAAAAAGGGAAAGTGGTTTTATATACAGAAGTCGAAGACATTTCGTTGCTATGGCTGAAAAAAAATTACGACACTGTCCTGCTCACCGAAACGCCTTCCGAGCCGGGAGATTATCACCTGCGCGTCTGCATCCGTTCGGGCTGGCTGCCCCCTGGATTGAACAGCAAGGTGTTTAAGGTGAAAATAAGATCAGATTAGAGGTTTTAGTTTGTTTACGTTGGGTAAAGAAAAAGCTTTTTTATTCAAAACATAAGGGGTGAAACCCCGCCCTGTACCAACACAGGTTGAAGCGAAGCGAAAACCTGTGTTATCGCCGAAAAAACAAAAGCCCTGTAAGGGCGATACATTCGGGATAATGGACACTCCGGTTCAAGCGTCAACACTTGAAATTCATCTTTGAAACAAAAAACACCATAACTTTGAACCATCATTTACCCCGCAATTATGAACAAGCTTTTTATTTTTTCAGCAGGATTTTTTCTCCTCGTTTTATCTGGAATATATCTTCTCCAGACAGAAACAGTTACTGAAAACCCTTTCCATAAAGAAAAACCCAACGACTGGTTTTTCAGGCAACGTGCTTTTCCTTTCGAACAGATCAACCAGACTGCTTACCTGAATGCCCTTCAACAGGCACACCAATTCCGGGAAGAAGCCAAAGCCAGCCGGAACGAAGGAGTATGGGAGTTTTCCGGGCCCATTAATACGGGTGGCCGCATCACCGATGTGGAGATGCATCCATATGACCTGAATACCATTTACCTCGGCGCTGCTGCCGGTGGCGTTTTCAAGTCAACCGATGCCGGGATCACCTGGCAACCCGTTTTTGATGAAGCATTGAGTTTGTCCATCGGTGATATTGCCATTGCCCCGTCCGACCCTGACATCTTGTATGTGGGAACCGGCGAAGCCAACGCGGGAGGCGGCTCGCTGGCGTATGACGGTGTGGGCGTTTACAGATCGGAAGACGGCGGCCAGACCTGGCAGCACAAGGGGCTGGAAGAGAGCCGCAACATCGGGCGGATGGTTGTTGATCCGCGTGACCCTGACGTAGTTTATGTGGCTGCAATGGGAAACTTGTTCGCCGACAGCCCCAACCGTGGTATCTACAAGACCGAAGATGGTGGCGACACCTGGGAGAATGTACTTTATGTTTCCGATTCCACCGGGGCCATTGACGTGGCCATCAATCCGGAGCATGCCGACACCCTGTATGCAGCCTTGTGGGAAAGGGTGCGGCGACCCAACCGCAGAAGTTACGGCGGCCCCACCTGCGGCATTTATCGTTCTTTCGACGGCGGAGAAACCTGGCAGGAGTTGACCAATGGCCTGCCCGCACTTGCGGAAGACAAAGGAAGGATCGGAATTGACATTTCAGTTTCAAATCCCAATATCCTGTACGCCATTTATGCCGACAGCATCGGCTATTTCAAAGGAGTTTACAAAACCATTGACGGCGGCGACACCTGGATACAAACTAACGACGGGGGATTGTCAGGCGCTTATTATTCATACGGCTGGTGGTTCGGACGAATCAAAGTGGATCCGGTTGATCCGGACATTGCCTTTGTGATCGGGTTTACGCTTTACAGGACCAAAGACGGTGGCAATTCCTGGAATGATGTTTCCGGCTGGGATGTACATGTGGACCAGCACGGACTGTACATTCATCCCTTAAATCATAATTTTATCGTCCTCGGAAACGACGGCGGTCTTTACCTTTCCTATGACGGCGGCAGCTCGTGGACATGGAACGAAACGATCCCCATAACCCAGTTTTATACCTGCGAAGTGGATCGCCAGATGCCGTGGCGGCTGTACGGTGGAGCACAGGATAACGGAACAAACCGGACAACAACAGGCGCTTTGGATGACTGGGAAATGATCTATGGCGGTGACGGGTTTCAGGTGCTTGTGGACCCGGTGGACAACAATTACATTTATGCCGAATATCAGTATGGCGGCCTCGGCAGGTCAACCAACGGCGGATTAAGTTTTTCGGATGCCACCTCCGGCATCAGCCAGAGCGACCGTTTCAACTGGAACTGCCCGGTGGTTTTTGATCCGTCTGAACCCAAAACGCTTTATTTCGGAACCAACAGATTGTACAAGACCGTAAACCGGGCCATTTCGTGGTTTCCCGTCAGCGGCGACCTTACCGATGGCGACCAGCCGGGAAACCTGGCATACAACACACTGACAACTATTTCGGTTTCACCTGTGAATAACGATATCATTTACACCGGCTCCGATGACGGCAATGTTAATGTAACCCAGGATGGGGGACAGACCTGGCAAAACATTTCCGGTGATCTTCCCAAACGGTGGATCACCCGCGTGACTGCCGACCCGTCGGATGAAACAACGGCTTATGTGACTATTTCAGGATACCGCTGGGATGAATTCATGCCCCATGTGTTTAAAACAGAAGACCTGGGACAGACCTGGAAAGATATTTCATCCAACCTGCCGGAAGCTCCGGTTAACGATATCATCATCGATCCGGCAAATAATCAGATACTTTTCGTGGCAACTGACGTGGGCGTTTACGTGACATGGAATGGAGGTGACGAATGGGAAATGCTGGGCGACAACCTGCCCAATGTTGTGGTGAATGACCTGGATTACCATCTGCCCACAAACAAGCTGGTCGCAGCGACTTACGGGAGATCATTGTACACTTATGATCTGGAGCAGGATACGCTTACATCGGTAAACGAACTTTCCAATGGATCAGGCGTAACTGTTTACCCCAATCCTTTCAGCAAATCAACGACCATTGATTTGAAAGAAACACGATTTGCCGGCATCATCATCACCGACTTATCCGGGAAAATTGTCAAACAGTTCAGGCAGGCAAATATTACAGGTTCATCAGACAAAATCCAATGGAACGGAACAAATGATCTTGGGAAAAAGGTACCTGCCGGGATTTATATTTGCACCATTCAAACCGGAACCATAACCATAACCATAACAAAAAAGATTATCAAAAAGTAAGGCGTAGCGTGGATAATCGAAGTACAGAAAGACTTGCATATATCAGGCACGCTACGCAACAATTCCTGATTCGGGGAAAAGGATAAAATAAAAGCATTCAGTTCATTTATAGAATAACTGCAAAAACACTACTTTTGCCGCCAAATTATTAATTGTTAATTCAATATGAAATATTTGAGACTGATCATCCTGCCAGCATTGTTCCTTGCTTTTAACTTTGACGGAAATGCCTGGTCGCAGGAGGCTAAAAAGAAGAAAGAAAAAACCGATAAGTGATAAAAAGTAATCACACAACCGCCAGATGAAAAAGCCCCTGTTCGGAAAAACTTTTCAGGAACTGCAGCAGATCGTGCTGGATTTGGGATTGCCGAAATTTACGGCAGGCCAGATAGCAAACTGGTTGTACAAAAATAAAGTGGCCTCCATTGACCAGATGACCAATCTTTCTAAAAAGGCCAGGGCGCTGCTGGAGGAGAAATACACCATCGGGCTGGAAGATCCGGTCAATGTACAGACTTCTGCTGATGGTACAAAAAAATATCTGTTCAAAGCCGGGGGAAGGTATATCGAATCGGCTTTCATCCCCGAAGATAAAAGAAGCACGCTTTGCGTTTCTTCGCAGGTGGGCTGTAAGATGCGATGCCTTTTCTGTATGACGGGCCGGCAGGGCCTTCAGGACAACCTTACATCCAACCAGATACTGAACCAGATTGAAAGTCTGCCGGAACGCGACCAGTTGACCAACATCGTTTATATGGGTATGGGCGAGCCGCTGGACAACCTGGACGAAGTGATGAAAAGCTTGGAAGTGCTCACCTCGGAGTGGGGCTACGGCTGGAGCCCGCGAAGGATCACGGTGTCCACCATCGGGATTATCCCGGCGATGAAATATTTCCTTGAAAACAGCCGTTGCCACCTGGCCGTCAGCTTGCACACACCCTTCGAAAGTGAACGCAAAATGCTGATGCCCGTCAGCCACAAATATTCCATTGAAGATATCCTGAACGAGATCAAAAGCCACGATCTGGGCAGGCAGCGCAGGGTTTCGTTCGAATACATTGTTTTCAAAGGGCTGAACGACACCCCCCGCCACGTGAAAGAGCTGGCTCGCATTTTAAACGGAATCAGGTGTCGCATCAACCTTATCCGCTTTCACCAGATACCTGATACTCCACTTGAGACCACGGACGAGCAGCGTCTTCAGGAATTCAAAGAAGCCCTGAACGCCAAAGGAATAATGACAACCATCCGTGCCTCCCGCGGCCAGGATATTGACGCTGCCTGCGGATTGCTTTCCACAAAAGAAATAAACAGAACGAATTAAAAAGTTTATCGTGTGCTTGACCTTTTGGCTCGAAGCTGGCCCGTGGGTGGGGACCCGAAAGGTCGAAAAAAGTCTGTGGTTTTCAGAGAGATTTTATTTTTCTCTCCAAAAAATGTATTTCCTTTATAAATTGCTTCACGCGGCGGCGCAGCGACGCTGCGAAATATAACTGGAATTGGAAAAAATCATCTAAAGGGATTTTTAGCACTATCTTTTTTAATAGCTTTGTATTAATTTTGCATCACATTCAAAGGCAATGAACCGTAACATCATACATATCCACCTCACCCACACCTCATCAGGCAAAGGCCTGTATGAGTGCTGGATGTACTATGCCTTATAATCTTCACGCGGCGGCGCTGCGATCGCAGCGTTGGTTTTTTCTTATTTTTTTTATCAAGATATAAACCCGTCCTAAAGGACGGGGAAACTGATCGCCAATAAACAAAATACGTTTAACACAAGTGAAACCATCAAATAACACAATAAATCTCTCCCCCCTTGGGGGAGATGCCGAAGGCAGAGGGGGTAGGGGAGATGTCCGTCAGCCGACGGACAGAGGGATCATCTTCGATATAAAACACTACGCCATCCACGATGGCCCGGGCATCCGGCAGACCATTTTTATGAAAGGCTGTCCGCTGGGCTGCTGGTGGTGTCACAATCCCGAAAGCCGGTCAAAGGAGATCATCAGCTACAACAAAGAAGAAAAAATTGACGGGCGGATTGTGGAAAAGGAAGAAACCGTGGGCCGGCATTACACGGTGGAAGCGCTGTGGAAAGAGATCGAAAAGGACATTGTCTTTTTTGAAGAATCGGGTGGCGGCGTCACATTCTCCGGCGGCGAACCCCTGTTGCAGTTTGACTTCCTGCTGGAAATGCTGAAATTATGCAAAAAGCGGGACATCCACACCTGTGTGGACAACACGGGTTTTGCCGACCAAAAAAAGCTGAAAACCGTTGCCCGTTATACCGACCTGTTCCTTTTCGACCTGAAACACATGGACGAAAAAGAACACATTCGTTACACCGGCGTCACCAACCGGAAAATTCTGGATAACCTGAAAATGCTGGATGAACTGGGTAAAGAAATACAGATCAGGTATCCGCTGATACCGGGAATGAACGATGAGGAAAGCCACCTGTTCAGGATGCTTGATTTTCTGAACGGCCTGAAACACAAATATTCCGTGAGCATATTGCCGTATCACAAAATCGGTAGCCACAAATACAAACGTTTCGGCCTGGAATACAAAATGAACGGAGTAAAAGAACCGTCTAAAAAACGTATAGAGGAGGTTGCTTCGCTGTTTTCGAATGCCGGTTTCAAAGTAACAGTGGGTGGCTGACAAATAAATTGAAAATAGAAAGAAACCATAAATAGCACGCAGAGATGCCAAGACGCAAAAGAAAAATCTAATAAATCCTGAAAAACCATCTTCGCGACTTTGCGTCTCTGCGTGAAAAAAAAGAAGCTATGAACGAAAGAATAACAAAACTCCGCAATCAAAGCCAGGACGCCATCCCGCGCATCTCGGCGGAAAGGGTGTTGTTGGTCACCGAATTTTATAAAAGTGACCTGGCACAGCAGGTGTCGGTGCCCGTCCGCAGGGCGCTGGCCTTCAAATACATTCTGGAAAACAAAAAGATCTGCATCAACGACGGCGAGCTGATCGTAGGCGAACGCGGACCTGCTCCCAAAGCGGTGCCCACCTATCCCGAGATCACGCTCCATTCACTCGAAGACATGAAAACGCTGGACACGAGGCCCAAGGTATGGTTCAGGGTGGACGAAGAAACCATGCAGGCCTACCGTGATGTGGTTATCCCTTTCTGGAAGGGAAAGTCCAACCGCGACCTGATCTTTAAAAACCTGGATCAGAGCTGGCACGATGCTTATGCTGCCGGTGTATTCACTGAATTTCAGGAACAAAGGGCGCCGGGACATACCGTGCTTGGAAAGAAAATGTTCCAAAAAGGTTTTCTCGAACTGAAAAAAGAAATCGCCGAAGCCATTGACCGGCTCGACTTTTTCAATGACCCGGAAGCGTTTGAAAAACGTGAAGAGCTGAAAGCAATGGACATTGCTGCTGACGCCATCATCCGTTTTGCCGAACGCCATGCCGAAGAGTTGGAACGGCTGGCAGAAGATGAAAAAGACGAAAACAGAAAGATCGAGCTGATACAGATGGCGGCCATCTGCCGGAAAGTCCCCGCCCATACACCCGAAACATTTCATGAGGCCTTGCAGCACTATTGGTTTATCCACGTTGGCGTCATTACCGAAGTGAACCCGTGGGACAGTTTCAACCCGGGACGGCTCGACCAGCACCTGATGCCGTTTTACAAAAAAGAAACCAAAGCGGGAACACTGAACGAAGAAAGCACCAAAGAGCTGCTTTCGTCATTCTGGATCAAGTTCAACAACCACCCGGCACCACCGAAGATCGGGGTGACGGCAAAGGAAAGCAGCACCTACACCGATTTTGCGTTGATCAACCTGGGTGGGGTTAAAGAGGACGGCTCAGATGCCGTCAACGAGATGACGTTCATCCTGCTGGATGTGATCGAAGAGATGCGGCTGCTTCAGCCCAGCTCGATGATACAGGTGAGTAAAAAGAACCCCGACAGGTTTGTCAAAAGAGCCGCACGGATCATCAAAACCGGGTTCGGACAACCCTCTGTTTTCAATACCGATACCATCATCCAGGAACTGCTCAATCAGGGAAAATCTCTGGTTGATGCCCGCAACGGCGGTGCCAGCGGCTGTGTGGAAACAGGAGCTTTCGGAACGGAGAGTTACATCCTGACCGGCTATTTCAACCTGACCAAGATCTTTGAGATCACCCTCCACAATGGCACCGACCCAATGACCGGCAAAAAGATCGGCTTGGAAACCGGCGACCCGCGGAATTTTGAAAGTTTTGATGAACTTGTCGAAGCATTCAAAAAACAGGTGC
This sequence comes from uncultured Lentimicrobiaceae bacterium, assembly GCA_964567945.1. Lineage (GTDB taxonomy): Bacteria > Bacteroidota > Bacteroidia > Bacteroidales > F082 > JAADID01. Next base: position 1,640 of record CAZMOS010000002.1, on the reverse strand, counting down.
AGTATTTTGCAGACATCAAGATCAAAGGCAACAACATCATTGACCGGGTGATCGCTTCCAACATCCCCGTGCCGTTCCTGTCGCTGCTGATTGACGATTGCATTGTGAACGGCAAGGATTACAACAACGGCGGGGCACGTTACAACACCAGCTACATCCAGGGGGTGGGGCTGGGCAGTCTGACGGATATCCTGACCTCGTTGAAATACAATGTTTTTGAAAATAAAAGATACACAATGCAGGATCTGCTGGAGGCCACTGCAGCCAACTTTGAAGGCTACCTTAATCTCCGTGAGCAACTCATCAACAACACACCCAAATACGGCAATGACGAAGATTATGCCGACGAACAGGCGGTAACGGTCTTTGAGATCTTTTATGACGCCGTCAACGGCAGGCCCAACACCAAGGGGGGACATTTCCGAATCAATATGCTGCCCACCACATCGCACGTTTATTTCGGCAGCGTAACGGGCGCCACTCCTGACGGGCGGCTGGCACGAAAACCCTTGTCGGAAGGTATCTCCCCGTTCCAGGGTGCCGACCGCAAAGGGCCTTCAGCTGTGATTAAGTCGGCAGCAAAAATTGACCATCTGCAAACCGGAGGCACCTTGCTCAACCAGAAATTCACCCCCTCGCTACTGGAAGACGAGAAAGGGCTCGACTCGCTGGTGCAACTGATCCGCTCCTATTTCAGGATGGACGGTCATCACATCCAGTTCAATGTGGTGACGGCGGAAACCTTGCGCAAAGCCCAGAAACATCCCGAGGATTACAAAGACCTCATCGTCCGCGTTGCCGGGTACAGTGATTATTTCAACGACCTGGGCGAAGAACTTCAGAATGAGATCATCCGCAGGACAGAGAATGAGGGGTTTTAACAGAGCAAACCCGATGAGTGGGCTTTAGCACTCAGCGGGTTGAGATATCTTTTTTCCGTTTAGACCCGCCGATAATAAGTTCCCTGTCATCACGAATCGTCATTAAACGGCGAGAGCCCCCCACAGGAAAAAGGGCGCTTTGCCGGGGGATTCCTGCCTGTCGGCAGACAGGTCTCCTCTCTCGTCTCAGGCGAGATCGTCGAAATGACAACCTGTGTACCGTGTCATCTCGCAGAATGAAAACGGGATTTGGGTTTTGTCAAAAGGCCTGACCGCGTCTCTCCAGCCAGAGGGAGAAGAAAATATCATAAACTTTAAAAAGGTTGTCGTCCTGAAAGACCATTTCTTTTTTTAACAATGCCTTTAATGCCGTTCCGACCGAACTGGGTGTCCCCAGCTTGTATTTACTGATAAAATCCATTGATGTGGGCTTGGAGACACCTTGTTCTTTTGCAATGGCCTCAAGCAACCTGAACTGAAGCCCGGTCAGCAGTTTTTTATAACTAAAATAAATGATCTCGTTTTCCTCAAGAATTTTGAGTATTGTATCGGTAACTGTTTCTGATGTAATCATTTTAACAGGCAGTCCAAAAAGTTTATTACACAGATACTGGACATAAAAGGTATGTACCTGCGTGTAGGTCATAATTTGTTCAAGTGCTGCCGGCTCTATTGATTTTTTTCCTTTTTTAAATTTGTCCTGAATAAATTCTTTATAGGTTTCACTGTCTATCTTTCCAAGGTTGAGCAGTTCAGAGC
>CAZMOS010000001.1:16414-72774 GCA_964567945.1 uncultured Lentimicrobiaceae bacterium | reverse complement strand
TGGTAATTGTCAACCCGCATGCAGGGAGCAAAAGGTGTGAACGGGACTGGCCGGAAATAAGAAAGCTGCTTAAAGATGCCAGATTGAAAATTCATTGCATATTCAGCGAACGCCCGTACCATGCCATGGAGATTTCCCGGGATCAGATTGAGGGAAAAGGATTTGACAAAATAATTGTTGTCGGTGGCGACGGTACACTGAACGAAGTGGTGAACGGCATATTCATGCAAAAACGGATCAAAACGCACGATGTTACGGTGGGAATGATATCAGTTGGCACGGGTAACGACTGGGGCCGGATGTATGATATGCCGGATTCATACCGGGAACAGGTGAAATTGCTGACGAGCGGCCATGCATTTTTGCAGGATGTGGGAAAAGCTTCATACCGGTTCTCGGAAGATAAGCAAAACCGCTATTTTATGAATATTGCCGGAATGGGCTACGACGCACTGGTTGCCGAGAAAGCCAACATTATGAAACAAAAAGGAAAAGGCGGCCCCGTGTCTTATTTGATAAATGTTGTTTCCGGCTTGTTTCAGTACAAAAGTGTTCATCTCGACATCCATGCCGACGACAAACACGTGTTCTCCGGGAAAGTGTTTACAATGAGCATAGGCATTTGCAAATACAATGGCGGAGGCATGATGCAACTGCCCGATGCTGTACCCGATGACGGGTTGTTTGACATTACAATTATCCGCAAGACCACTAAATACCGTATCGTCACCAATATCAAAAATCTTTATGACGGATCTTTTGTGAAAATGCCTGAAGTTCACCAGTTTACCGGAAAAAAGATCATGGTTTTTTCCAAACCGGCACGCAAGCTTTATCTGGAAACCGATGGAGAATCCCTCGGGCATTCACCTCTGGATTTTGAAATAATTCCTCGGGCAATCCGCGTGATCGTGAAGAAGAAATCCAGGAAAAGGCTATGAGTTTAGAGTTCAGAGTTTTGAATTCGGAGTTTTGAGTTTGGGGTTCAGAGTTTCAGGTACCAACCACCCCGAAACCCGAATGCCGTACCCCGTTTCCGTTCCACATCTTTTATTAATTTCGCACCGTTTTTTTAACATGATGAATTTGAGAAAATACGGAAAATAAGATATGGGATACGAGTTCGGTGAAATTGAAAAGAAATGGCTGAAGTTCTGGAAAGAGAACAAGACTTTCAAAGCATATAATCAGTCTGAAAAACCGAAATATTATGTGCTGGACATGTTCCCTTATCCGTCCGGCGCCGGTTTGCACGTAGGGCATCCTTTGGGTTACATCGCATCAGATATTTATGCCCGCTACAAAAGGCATCTGGGATTCAATGTGTTACATCCCATGGGATACGACGCTTACGGACTTCCGGCAGAACAATATGCCATACAGACGGGAACCCATCCTGAAGAAACCACCAACAGAAATATCAAAAAATACCGTCATCAGTTAGACCGGATCGGGTTTTCGTATGACTGGGACCGTGAAGTTCGTACCTGCGATCCCAAATATTACAAATGGACGCAATGGACATTTATTCAGTTGTTTAAATCCTGGTACAACAAAGACACGGATAAGGCGGAACCCATTGACCGGTTGATCGAAGAATTTCAGAAAAGCGGAAACCAAAATATCAATGCGGCTTGTGATCCTGTTGATCCCTTTACCGCTGATGAATGGAAAAGCAAGACCGAAAAAGAACAGCAGGAAATTCTGATGTATTACCGTCTGGCCTACTTGTCAGATACTGTCGTAAACTGGTGCCCTGCCCTGGGTACGGTTCTGGCCAATGATGAAGTAAAAGACGGTTTCTCGGAACGCGGCGGTCATCCCGTGGAAAAGAAACTGATGAAACAATGGTCGTTACGCATCACGGCTTATGCCCAGCGCCTGCTTGATGGCCTGGATAAAATTGACTGGACAGAAAACGTAAAAGAAATCCAGCGCAACTGGATTGGCAGGAGCGAGGGGGTGATGGTGAGATTTAGCCTCTCCCCGGGAATGACCCCTCCCCAACCCTCCCCGGAGGGGAGGGAGCAGGACCCCCGTTATTACAATACTGATGCGAAAACATGGAAGGCGCTAAAAGAAAATGTTAAAGAATTGAGGAAAAATCCCACAGAAACAGAAGCGTTATTGTGGGAAAAATTACGTAAAAACAAAGTAGGATATTATATCCGGAGGCAACATGCAATAGGTAGTTATATCGTAGATTTTGTTTGCCTTAAAAAGAAAACGATCATTGAAATAGATGGAGAAATCCATAAATACCAAAAGGAGGAAGATAAAGAAAGAACATCCGTCCTGGAAGAGAAAGGTTTCACAGTGATCCGGTTTTCAAACAAAGAAGTTTTTGAAGATATTGATTCCGTAGTTAAGAGGATAAAGAATTATCTCGACAACAAAGTTGCCGATGACGAATCTGATAATACCGAAAAAAATCCAGAAAGCGGGAAAGTCCTCCCCACCGGGGAGGATTTAGGAGGGGTCGAAGTCTTCACCACCCGTCCCGACACCCTTTTCGGAGCTACTTTTATGGTGCTGGCGCCCGAACACGAGTTGATCACAAAAATCGTAACACTGGACAAAAAAGAGGAGGTGGAAAAATATATTGCCTGGGCAAAAAACCGCTCGGAACGTGAGCGTATGACCGAGGTGAAAACCATTACCGGTGTGTTTACGGGAGCGTATGCCGTAAATCCGTTGACGGGAAAAGAAATCCCTGTCTGGACAGCAGATTATGTACTTTCGGGATACGGAACGGGCGCCATTATGGCGGTTCCGGCACACGACAGCCGCGACTTTGCCTTTGCCCGTCATTTCAATTTACCAATCATTCAGGTAGTCGTCAGGGAAGACGAAGAGCCGACAGATCCGTCAACCTGGGAAGAGAGTTACGATTCCAAAGAGGGCATCATGATCAATTCGGGTTTCCTGAACGGCATGAAGGTTACCGAAGCAATAAGGGCCACGATTGACAAACTCGAAGAGATGGGTATCGGATACGGAAAAGTAAATTATAGGTTGCGGGATGCCATTTTCAGCCGCCAGCGTTACTGGGGGGAGCCTTTCCCGATTTACTACAAGGATGGAATGCCTTATCCATTGGATGAAAGTGAGCTGCCGCTCAAATTGCCTCCGGTGGACAATTACCTTCCGACAGAAAAAGGCGAGCCGCCCCTGGCACGGGCAAAAAACTGGAAAACCAAAGAAGGATATCCGCTTGAAACGAACACCATGCCCGGCTTTGCCGGTTCCAGCGGGTATTATCTCCGGTATATGGACCCTTGGAATGACAAAGAGTATTTCTCGAAAGGAGCCAACAAATACTGGCGTGATGTTGACCTTTATCTGGGCGGTGACGAACATGCCACAGGCCATCTCATTTATTCCCGGTTCTGGAACAAGTTTTTATTTGACCTCGGCCTGGTATGCGAGGACGAACCTTATAAAAAGTTGATCAACCAAGGTAAGATCCAGGGACGTTCCAGTATTGTTTACCGTATTCAGGGGACTAACAAGTTTGTATCTTATGGCTTACGGAAGCAATATCAGACACAGGCCCTCCACGTAGATATCAACCTGGTGGACAATGATGTGCTGGATATTGAGGCTTTCAAAAAATGGCGGCCTGAATTTCAGGATGCGGAATTCATCCTTGAAGACGGCAAATATATTTGCGGGTATGAGATTGAAAAGATGTCAAAATCCAAGCTGAATGTGCAGAACCCGGATGATCTGATTGATAAGTACGGCGCCGACACATTGCGTCTGTACGAGATGTTCCTGGGTCCGCTTGAGCAGGACAAACCCTGGGATACCAAAGGCATTGAAGGCGTTTTCAGGTTCCTGAAAAAGTTCTGGAGATTGTATTTTGATGAAAACGACAACCTGATTGTTACGAACGAAAAAGCTGCCGAACCGGAGTTGAAAGTTCTGCACAAAACCATTAAAAAGATCAGAAGCGACATCGAACGGTTTTCATTTAATACAGGCGTTAGCGCTTTCATGATCTGTACCAATGAACTGACCGAGTTGAAATGCTACAAACGGGAAATCCTTGAACCATTGGCTGTCCTGTTGTCACCGTATGCTTCTCACGTTGCCGAAGAGATTTGGGAAGCGCTGGGGCATGAAGGGGGTATCAGTTATGTGCCTTACCCCGAACATGATGAAAAGTATCTTAAGGAAGATACTTTTACCTATCCGGTTTCTTTCAACGGAAAAATGCGGTTCAAACTGGAATTGCCTGTTGATATGCCAAAAGAAGAAATCGAAAAGAAGGTAACGGAGGCAAGGGAAGCACAAAAATGGATCGAAGGTAAAACAGTCCGTAAGATCATCGTCGTCCCCAAACGGATCATCAACGTGGTGGTGAGTTAATGCATTTAGACTAAAATGAAACAATCTCGAATTATAAACATTGAACCCCGGACCTCCGGGGTTCTTATTCCTGTTTCTTTTCCCCGCACTTCGTACGGGGCTATTCATTTTTAACCACTTCGTGGTTTACCATCTTGCCTTAAACCCCCTTGTATCCACGTGAATATCCCAGGTGTGTGCTGATGTTTTTTTGTATTTGCCCAGGCCGCCGATGAGGTGTTTGTATTCCGGGCTTTTGTCCATTTCTTCAATGATATTTCCCATAAAAACGGCATCGTTCATACTGGCTTTCCTGTCCCTGTTCAGGTCGTCAATTATTTTGTCGTTGTTGGTATCCACATAAACATCGGCTGCATCTCCGTAAATGTGCCTGCTGTAAATCCCCCTGCCAATGGAAGAATTATAGTACGGCGAACGGTATCCGCTCATCACAAACAACGAATTGATCTCCATTCCCTTGTTATTCAGCATTTCAAGTAACAATTCAAGCTTGATGATCAGCTTCGGGTCCAGCACCATATATTTGGGCCAGTAGCCGGGCTGCTGTTTGCAAATAAATTGACCCAGGTGAAAATGGGGGCTTATTTGCAGATACTTGTTTTCTTTGGTGACCTCGATAAATCCTTTTGGCTTTTGATAGGCCGGATTATTTTTATAAAGCTTTTCAGGATATTTCCCAATGCGGTAACCGTTCAGATATTCGCCCTTTTGCTCCGAAGCCTGCACCATTACAAATACATTCAGTATCATTTTTTTATCCGGATCGCTGCCAGTCAGCTTCAGTACATGATTTCCTTTTGACTGCGGGGCAACATACTTCCAGTGCTGGTCGTCTTTTTTGATTAACCTGCCTGTGGAAGTTTGTATATCAATATGGCCGCCTGCTTCTTTTTTGATCGTTAAATCCACAGTCTGGCCGGGCAATACAAAAACGGTAAAGCGGTCATAAGGGATGTTCAGTCCGTTTATCTTGATAATGAATCCGCTGTATCCCGGATTGAAAGCACACAGGGAAAGCACGGTACTGCTTATCATCAGCATTAACACAAGTTTCCTCATTTTTTAAAGATTAAAAAGCCAAAGAACAAACGCATAAAGTTTTTTTTATTGTGTTTTCCGGTAATCTACCGGTTTATCGAGGGCTTCAAGCACGGCGCTGTCACGGTTGTAGATGTCTTTATCAAAATATATCCGGTTTTCTTTATCAGCGCCGGCAGTCCAGTAAAGCAGATAGATATCAATGGGCTTTTTCAGGTTCACTCTTGTGGTTTTTTTTGATTCCAGGATTTGGTTGATCTTGTCCATATTCCATTCTCCGGGGTCATCCATCAGATTCATCAGCAACTCCCATTTTTTCTGGAGCCGGATACATCCGTGACTGAAGCTCCTTTCCTCACGGCTGAACAAACCCTGGCCCGGAGTATCGTGAACATATACCGAGTATTGGTTTGGGAAAATAAATTTCACCCTTCCCAGGGCATTGTTCGGACCCGGTTCCTGACGAATTGTAAAAGGAAAATTGTTTCGCGAATATTTATTGAAATCAATGGTTGCAGGATCCAGGATTTTTCCGCTCCGGTCCATGATCACCATGTTTTTTTCTTTCAGGTAACCGGGATCTTTTTTCAGTTTGGGCAATGTCTCTTTTGTGGCGATGGAATAGGGTAATGTCCAGGTCGGATTGATCTCAAAATAGATCATTTTGGATTTGAAAATGGGCGTTTCGTGATATTTTTTCCCGACAATCACCGGTGAATAGAAAACAACTTCATCGTTGGTCACCCGGCGCAGGTTAAATCCCGCAATATTGACAACCAAAAAGTCAGGTTCAAGGCCATGCATAACCCAACGGCCACGTTCCATATTAATGCGGATGGCATTGATCCGGTCTTCTACCGGTATATTCAGCCGTGCAAGTGTGTTTTTTCCCACTGCCCCATCCTGGTTCAGATTATGCCTGAACTGGAATTTTTTTACAGCATCTTCCAGCTTATCGTCAAAGTAATCATCATTTTCCGGGGTTGAATGCGAAGAAAGATCTCCGGTGATCATTAAATGCTTTCGCAGTAATGCCACCCGTTCATCCGTCATTCCATTTTTAAGGGTTTTCCCTTCAGGGATGGAATCCCAGCCACCGTTTTCTGCTATTTCCTCGTATCTTTTCAACCCTTCCCTCAAACCGGTGTACATAAAATTAACAGGTTTTATCGAATCGAACAATTCGCGAAGCCGGTGCGTAGCAAGAACCAAAGAAAACAAACTGTCGGGATTCTCCGGAGGGGGATTTTTGGGAACATTCCAGCTTTTCCTGATCTCGGACTGCATTACTTTTCCGTAAAGCAAATGATTTGCATAAAGCGAAGTGGCATCGGTTAATAACAAATCAAGGACGGCATATATTTCAGGGTTCTCCTGATTTTCATCAATCATTCCGATGTATTTCTCTATTTGTGAAAGATGATAGTCCTCCGGGTTTAAACCCTCATCATAAGATTCCTTTAAAATTTCCAAAATATCCTGAACATTCGCCGGATCGGTCCAGACAGGTTCATAGTTATGATTCGAATAAAACACCGGAAGGTTGGCCTGATTAAAAAGAACCGTACTATCAACCGTCACTCCGTTGTGTTGTCGCCCGTACTCTATTTTTTTGCGGATGGCTTCACTTATTTCATATTTCTGTGAAAAGCCATTAAAATATAAGAAGAGAAATAGAAAGAAAACAGGAATAAAAATATTCTTTTTCATGGATATTTTAAGGTTAAAATAAGCATGGCAAAGATAATGTTTCAGTTAAAATATATTATTGTGCAACAATGGCACGAGGTGTTCTTCCAACAGGTATTCCGACTCCATTATTCAATAAAGTGCCTGTAACAGGATTGAATACAAAAACGACATTATTATTTTCGCCTGTTGCGAAGCCCAAGCTTCCATCGCTCAAGATAGCAACTGCATAAATAGAGGAAGCCTCGGGTATTTCAATTTCACTTACCTGGTCATCTACTGTAGAAACAACTCTGATAACTGACCCCTGGGAAGCGACGAACAGTTTTGTTCCATCAGGCGAAAGAGCGGCATTCCTTCCATAAGCGTCAATAACAGAAGTGATAGTATCTGCCGAAGTGTTAATCTTTGCCAATCCGCCCGAAACACTTGTTACATAAACGTAATCACCGTTTTTGGAAGATACGGCATATCGGGGTTCTCCTCCTACATTTATATTGGTTACAAAACTGCGGCTACTTACAGTGAATACTGACACCGAACCATCTCCCCGGTTGGCAATATATGCTTTCCCGTTCGCAACACAAATACCTTCCGGCGAAGAAAGATTATCATTCTGAATGGCAGTAATTACCTGTTTTGATGCAGTATTAATAATTGTAATGGAACCTGTACTACTACCGCCGCCTTTTTTATTCACAACCCATACCTCTTTATTATCTTGTGTGAAAATCAAAGCATACGGTTCATCAAAGCTGGGATCGGTAATATTGGAGGTAATGATTTTTGAATCGGCATCAATAACCAGGACATTATCGCTATGACGGCAGGGAACAAAAACGAGTTTACTGTCAGAACTTATTGCAGAGTTGCGGGGCTCGGAAGATTCGGCCTGGATGTCTGCCCCTGTTAAACTTGCTACTTTTTGTAATGTTTCGGAATTGATCACTGAAATGGAATCTGCATCAGCGCAAGAAACGTAAACATAAATCCCGTTTGTTTGCCCGGGAATTATAAAATCTTCTTTACAACAGCTTGCAACTAAAAAAAAGCCAAGCAATAACAAAATTGTTTTATGTAAATATTTTTTCATTTCTGTTTGTTTTTAAGCTTATTTATTGATTTTAAATATCTTGTACCCCACATTAATACTCAACACCCTGTTTTTTGTGTCAGGAATGCCTTCATAATTATTAATGGAAGTCAGCCCAAGACTATATCTAACCCCAACCATCCAGTTTTTCTTTGATTCATACCCTACTCCAAATGAAATAAGAAAGTCTGTTGTTTTATAAGCCGTAGTGTAATATTGCTCATCAAATTTCTGGTTTGTAATAGGGTGGTAATTGGATTTATTACAAAGCAGAAATCCAATTTGAGGGCCTAATTCAAAACTGATTCCCTGTTTTAAAACGTATTTGAACATTACGGGAATACTCACATAACTGAAAACCGTGTACAGCTTTTCATCGTTAAACTTGATGTTTGATCCCTGAATTGAGAAAATGACCTCCGGCTGAAGGACAAAATTTGGAAAGCCGAAATAAAATAAAACACCGCCATTAAACCCGGGCCGCATTGTATAATTTGCCATGGGGTTATCCACTTTCTGGGTTGAAAGGTTTAAACCGGCTTTCACCCCAAAATAGATGTCTGTTTGAGCCCACAAACTTGTAAACATACAACAGACTACAACAGTAATGATTAATTTTTTCATACCATTTATTTTAGTTAAAAAAAGAAATAATGTATTGTCTGATTCGGTTGCTTATTTATCCAAAATTAAAAAAATAAAGAAATGATTTAATTAATATTTCATTGGTTTTGTTTTATTTATGATTTATATCATGAATATCTGCCAAACAAATCCAACCTGGTTAGTTTATTAACTACTATCAACAATTAACTTTTAACATGCTTTTAAATTTTTAACAATAACATGATCAATTGTGTGTATTTTCGCCCGTGAATTACGAAAGAAGATCAGCATGCTCTCCGGAATAAAGGAAATAAAATATTTGAATACCAGTCGGATCATCATGACCGCAATTGTCATCCTTTGGGGAAATGTTTTTCTCCGGGCCCAGGATAACATTGGTAAAAATGCATTTGAATCAGGGGAATATTTGTCTTATGAGTTGAAATATAAAACAACCTTCGGAGAATTGGATGCCGGAAAAGCACAAGTGGAAATTAAATTGCTCCGGCCGGAAAATGATCCGAACGGAGAAGACAGAACAATCTATCATGTTGTCGCAAACGGAAAAACAAATAAGTTTTTTGATTTCTTTTTTAAAGTTCGCGATCATTTTGAGTCTTTCATGGATACATCCACCCTGTTGCCTGAACGATTTGTCAGCCATACCCACGAAGGGAATTATGTATTTAATGATGAAGTAAGGTTTGACCGGAAAAACAAGGAAGCGATCAGTACCCGTAACGGGGTACCCATTCCTGATGATGTGCACGATATCCTGTCGTCAGTTTATTTTTTACGAACGGTCACGCTGGATGATTTCGGGCCTGACAGCATATTTTATTTTGATTTTTTCCTCAATGACTCTGTTTATCATTCCAAGGTCATTTTTCTCGGCAGGGAAACACTGGACACCGGTTGGGGAAAAATAACCTGTTTGAAAGTGAAGCCAGTGATGGCAACCGGCGAGGTGTTTGCCAGAAAATATCCGGTAATTATGTGGGTAACCGATGACAGAAACCATATACCTGTCAGGGCAGAGTCGGAAATTATTGTAGGTTCCGTTGTCATGGAACTTGTGGGCTTCCGCAATCTGAAAAACCCTTTTATACAGTCGCTTACCAACAATGACAGCAACCGGTGGAAAAGATCTGTTCGGTAGTGGTTAAGAAAGCCTGTCCCTGCTCATTTCAGCCAAAAATATTATCTTGCGTACAACTTAAACATCTTAACATCTGTTAACATTTTCCGGCATTATGCTTGAAGTATTGAAAGTTAAATCCCAAAAACTCCACTCATGAAAAAAATCCCTTTTTTATTTATAGCGGTTTTTCTACTCATATTGATCAGCGGGTTTTTGCTTGCACCGCAAAAAGAAAACTATGACCGGCAATGGTTCAGGGTTGAAAATTTTGTAAAAAGCGGTCTGCCACGGTCTGCCATCCAGGTGATTGACAGTATTTATGAGCTTGCTCAAAAAGAAGGCAACCAGCAGCAAAAGATCAAGGCGCTCATTTACCGTGTCAGTATGCAAAGCCGGTTTGAGGAAGACCATATTGTGAAAACCATCGAAACTTTTGAAGATGAGCTTTCCAAAGCTTCTCCTCCCGAAAAACAGATATTGCATTCGCTGCTGGCCGAACTGTATCAATGGTATTACCAGCAAAACCGTTGGCAGATCAACGAACGTGGAACCGTGGCCGGAATTGATCAGAGAGATATCCGCACATGGGATGCCGTTCATTTCAATAAGGTGATCAGGGAGCATTACCTTGCTTCTCTCAAAAACAGGGAGGAGCTGGAGAAAACAGATCTTGCGGTTTTTAAGCCATTCATTGAACATACCGATTCATCCGGATTGACATTGTGGCCATCACTTTACGATTTGCTGGCCAACCGGGCTGTGGATTATTTTTCCGGACAAGATGCGGACCTTGCCGGGATTGCCACGCCTCCCGCCTTTGACGATTATCAATTATTTGCTCCTGCCAAAGAATTTGTCAGGCTGGATTTTGAGGTAAACGACACGGCTTCTTCCCAAGACATTATTCTCGGTTTGTATCGCCATCTGCTTGACTTCCATCTGAAACAAAATAACATACCGGCTTTGGTTGACCTTGACATCCGACGGTTGCAGTATGTTTATTCACATTTTGTTCAATCGCCCCAGACAGATTCGGTTTATATACAAGCCCTGTCAGCGTTCAGGGAACAATACCGGAACAGACCGGAGTTTGTGCGAATATCGGCCATACTGGCTGCACGTTACAGCGCGTCTGCAGGAAATTACAATCCGCTGAAAGGTGATGAGCACCGCCGGGATATGAACAAAGCCCTGGAAGTATGTGATGAGGCAGTAAAATCATTCCCACAGGATACTTACGTGGTTGAATGTAAAAACCTGATGAGTGATATTTTGCGTAAGGAATTTAATGTGCAAATGCCTGATGCAGAAATATCGGGAAAACCATTCCTTTCCTTTCTCCGTTTCAGGAATGTCAAAACACTGTATTTCAAGGTGGTTGAATTGAATCTGCCCGACCTTTTGGTCAATCCGGGCCGGATGGTACAACGGGATGATGTCAGGCAGTTGATGGACGCAAAACCGGTAAAACACTGGAATGTGGTTTTGCCGGATACGAAAGACCATCAGTCCCACACAACGGAAATTGCGGTTCCCGAACTTGGGAACGGCCGCTATGTATTGATCGTGTCGGACGACCAGGAGTTTAAAAATGAACGGAATATCATTTTCCGTCCGTTTAGGATCACAAATTTGAGTTATCTCATAAAAAGTAATCCGCTTGACGGCAATCCAGAATTATATGTGCTGGATCGTGAAACAGGACAGCCCTACTCAGGTGTCTCAGTGAAAGGATATCAGAAAGTTTACAACAAGGAAAAAAGAAGAAATAAATACCAGTACTTCGGGGAATTTTTTACTGATCCTGACGGTTACATAAAAATAAACCTTACGGATAAGCAAAAACATACGCCGGTGACTTTTCTGCTGGAAAGGGGGTGTGACCAGTTACTTACTACAGGAAACAAATACTTTTATGCTCCACGGAAAAATGATACGTGGCGCACAAAAACATATCTGTTTACCGACCGGGCAATATACCGGCCCGGGCAAACAGTCTATTTCAAAGGTATTGTGGTTGAAAAAAACGGGAACAATGTCCGCATCAAAAGAGGATATCAGGCCGAAACCAGATTTTTGAATACAAACCGTAAAGAATTGGGTAAACTTCAGTTGACAACCAACGAGTTCGGTTCTTTTCAGGGTTCTTTTGTTATCCCTTCAGGCGAGTTGAACGGACAGATGACCCTGAAAACAAAAACCGGCACGGCAGTTTTCTCGGTAGAAGAATATAAACGGCCGACATTTGAGGTTCTGTTTGACACGATTGAAGGAGAATACAAGTTCGGAGACCGCGTGACGGTCGTTGGAAAAGCAATGAACTATGCAGGCAATCCGCTCATTGGAGCATCGGTAACTTATCGCGTGGTCAGAAAAGTAATACCCGTTCCTTACTTTTGGGGTTTCCGCCCTTACCCGTTTGAGAAAGAAGTGGAGATCGCCAACGGAACCACTACCACTCATGATGACGGCTCTTTCGATATTAGTTTTAATGCCACCCCGGCAGAAAACCTGCACGGACAAAAAACCATCCCCTGCAATTTCACTGTTTATGCTGACGTAACAGATATTACGGGCGAAGTGCACCCGGGAACGATAAACCTGATGGTGGGCCCCCAATCGGTGATCCTGACTGTTAATGCAGGAAAAGAAATCCAAAAAGAAAACAACAAAGGCATTGAACTGAAAGCCAAAAATCTTTCAGGCCGGCCCGTGGATGCCACGGTAACCTATTTTCTTTATCAGCTCACCCCGCCTGACTATATTCAGAAAAAACGCTACTGGCCCCGGCCGGACATCAATCAGGTCAGCCGGGATAAGTTCAGGGAAATGTTTCCGCATGATGTATATGGAAATGAAGATAAAAAAGAAAAATGGCCCCGCGTGTTGATATATAATGACAAGATTGAATTTAAAGGTACTGTTGAAATTCTGAAAAAGCTTCTGGCAGAGACCAAACCGGGAGAATATCTGCTGACGGCACAAACAACGACACGTAACGATGATACCATAAAAACAGAACATTATTTCACATTTTATTCCACACAATCCGGGAAGCTTCCCGTGAATGAACTTGCCTGGAGTACGGTTACCAACAAGGAAGCCGAACCGGGTGATGTGGTTCAACTGGTCATTGGTTCTGCCGCGAAGAAGACAAAATTTTATTATGAAGTGGTGAATGGCGATGAAATTACCCTTTCGGGATGGCTGAAAATTTCAAACAGCCGGAAAGTGATTGATATTCCGGTGCTCGAAAAGTACAGGGGTAATTTTGCCATCCATGTCTATTCAAACCGTTATAACCGGTTTTATCATGCTTCCTATTTGGTTGAGGTTCCTTTTTCAGATAAAAAACTGGACATCAGGCTTGAAACTTACCGTGATTACCTGACTCCCGGTAAAAAAGAAGAATGGAAGGTGACGGTGACCGGACCGGAAGGAGAGAAACTGGCCACCGAGCTGTTGGCCGGAATGTACGATGCATCTCTTGATGTTTTCAGGGCAAACAAATGGGATTTTTCGTTGTATCATTCGAAACGGAACGACCAGATGTGGAAAACGGGCTATTATCGCGCAGGCTGGGGTTCAAAGTTGTTTCGGCAGCCGGTGGATTATCTGAGTCCCCCCAAAGTCCTGTATCCCCGGATAAACTGGTTCGGATATGCGCATGGCGGATATCACGGCCCGCTGGATGTAATGGAAATGGGAGTGCCGGGTACAGCGAAAAGAACACCGGCGCGATCGGAGGTGTTGGAACAAAAAGCGGAAAAAGAACCTGCAACTTCGGAGGAGACAAAGCAGGAGAACCAAAAACAGGTTCCTGAAGAAAAGAAAGAAGAGCTGACGGTGCCTTTGCGGACCAACTTCAACGAGACGGCCTTTTTTTACCCGCAGTTGCAGACAGACAGCGCCGGAAACGTGGTTTTCAGTTTTATAACGCCGGATGCACTTACCGAATGGAAAGTGATGATGCTGGCTTATTCGAAAGACCTGAAAACAGGTTTGCTCATCAAAAAGATCAAAGCCCGCAAAAAGCTTATGGTCATTCCCAATCTGCCACGTTTTGTGCGTCAGGGGGACACGCTGTTTTTCAGTGCCAAGCTGGTCAACCTTTCCGGGAAACCGATGACAGCCAGGGTGAACATTGAATTTTTCAATCCTGTTACCCAAAAGAAGATTGACCTGACCGGCAAAAACGAAAAGCTGGTGCGGGAGATCAGCGTGGATGCCGGGAAAAACGCCCTGATGCAATGGAATATTGCAATCCCCGAAGGGCTGGACATGATGGCTTACCGCATAAAAGCGATCTCTGACGAATTTACAGACGGCGAAGAGCGGATGATCCCGGTGCTTACCAACCGTATGCTGGTTACCGAAACATTGCCTTTGTGGGTTAATGGTAACCAGTCAAAAGATTTTGTATTTAAAAAACTGAAAGAAAGCGGTGAAACCACATCACTGAAAAATTACCGTTTTACCGTTGAATTTACTTCCAACCCGGCATGGTATGCCATCCAGGCATTACCTTATCTTGGTCAATCGAAAATTGAAAATACGGGTTATTTGTTCCAAAGATATTTTGCCAATTCATTGTCGGCATTCATTGTCAACAGCAATCCGAAGATCAGGTCTGTTTTTGAAAGCTGGAAACGGATAACGCCCGATGCTTTTTATTCCAAACTCCAAAAAAATCAGGAATTGAAAAACCTGGTGCTGAGTGCCACACCCTGGATACTGGAGGCGGAAAACGAAGCGGAACAAAAACGGCGCATCGGTATCCTGTTCGATGTGAACCGGCTGGCCAATGAAAAAGAAACCCTGCTGGCTAAACTAAAAGCCAAACAACTGGGCAGTGGTGCCTGGCCGTGGTTTTCAGGCATGCGCGAAGACAGACATACCACGCAATCCGTCGTACTGGGAATCGGGAAACTGAAAAACAAAGGCGTGCTTGACTTTACGGATGATCCCACACTTAAAAACATGACACGCAAGGCGGTGCAATATCTTGACGGTAAATTGCTGGAGGACTACAATAAGCTCAAAAAGAATAATCCGAAGGGGATGAGCAAATATATTCCCGGCAGCTTACAGGTCGAATACCTGTATGCCCGTTCCCTGCTGATCAATGAGTTTCCGGTGCGAACGGAAATACGTGAAGCTTTTGATTATTATACGGATCAGGAAAAAAAATACTGGCTGAAGAAAAACAATTATCTGCAGGGCATGGCCGCACTGACATTGTACAAGCTGGGATACCGTAACACGGCCGAAGCCATCATGCGGTCGCTGAAAGAACGGTCGTTGCACAATGAAGAAATGGGGATGTACTGGCGCAGCAACCGGGGATGGGGCTGGTACGAGGCTCCCGTTGAAGCCCAGGCCATATTGCTTGAGGCATTTGATGAAGTAATGAATGACAGCCGCTCGGTGGAAGAGATGAAAAAATGGCTGCTCAAACAAAAACAAACCACACACTGGAAAACAAACAGCGCCACCGCCGAAGCTGTTTACGGGCTGTTGTTTACCGGTGCCGACCTATTGGCTGAAAATGTGCCTGTCAAGTTGAAAGTGGGTAAAACGGAAATAATCCCCGGCGAAAGGGAAGGCATGAAAACGGAAGCGGGTACCGGTTATTACAAAACTTCCTGGCACGGCAAAGAGATCACGCCGGAAATGGCTGATATCCGTGTGACCAACCCCAACAACCACATTGCATGGGGAGGCGCTTACTGGCAGTATTTTGAAGACCTTGACAAGATCACCACCGCTGATTCACCACTGTCTGTCGAAAAACAAATGTTCGTTCAGGAGCTGACGGACAAAGGCCCGGTGAACAAACCCATCGAAGAAAGCCGTCCTTTGAAAACCGGTGACAAAGTGGTTATACGGCTGATCATACGTACCGACAGGGCGATGGATTACGTGCAGTTGACCGACATGCGCTCGGCAGCGCTGGAGCCCGTTGTTCAGCTTTCGGGCTATGCATACAGTGGCGGACTGGGATTTTACAAGAGCGTGACCGATGTCTCGATGCAGTATTTTATCCGGCATCTGCCCAAAGGGACTTTCGTGCTGGAATACCCGCTGATGGTCACCCAGCAGGGCAGCTTTTCCAACGGCATCGCCACCATCCAGTCGTTCTACGCACCTGAATTTGCTGCACACTCGGAAGGGGTGAGGATTGTGGTGAAGTGAGGGGGTTGGTGAAAAGTGATATGATGTTCAGTAATTAAGCAAAGGGAAAATATGTGTAATATTGCATATACTCATCGTTGTAACGTAAATTAAAAAAATATTATGATTAAACCTGGTGATATTATTTCATATAATGAGATGTGTATGGAAGAAGGCTATTCTTTGCAAAGGGGAATGAATTTTCAGGTAAACGGTAGGACAAGCGTTATCTTAATGTCTTTAAGAAAAAATGCCCCTTATGCTGATAAGGTTGAAGAAAATGGCAAAGTGTTAATTTACGAAGGGCACGATGTACCCAGGAATGTTTCTATCAATCCAAAATCCGAAGGCCAACCTAGGTTTACACCAAAAGGAACATTAACTCAAAACGGAAAATTTGAAGCCGCCACAATCAAATACAAACATGGTTTTCAATCACCAGAATTAGTAAAAGTTTATGAAAAAATAAAACCTGGTATCTGGGTTTATAATGGAGTATTTGAACTTCACGACTGTTGGCTAGAAAATTCTAATGATAGAAAGGTTTTTAAGTTTAAACTTATTATTACAGATTTTACGTTTGATCAAAAACTTAAAAGAAAAAGCGAGCTAAAAGATATAGATCATAATAGAATGATACCAACTTCTGTAAAGATTGAAGTTTGGAAAAGAGATAAAGGACGTTGCGTGCAATGTGGTAGCACAGATAATTTACATTTTGACCACATTTTACCTTTTTCAAAAGGAGGTACTTCTTTAAAAGCAGAAAATATTCAACTATTATGTGCTCGTCACAATTTGAAAAAAAGTGATAAAATAATGTAAACATTCCCCCGCAGTTGGTGTCCCCACCAACTGCCTAAAGACCACCAAATTAATCAAACCAAATATTTCCATCATTAAACATCGGAATAACATAGTTAGTTAAATATTGGGAAAAAATATGTTGTTGGTGGGGACACCAACAACGGGGATAAAAATGAAAAGCCAGGGAATGAATTCCGCGGCTTGGTTTCAGGCAGTCCCTTCGGGACACCGGCGGCTTGCCGAAGGCAAAGAACGAATTCCGGGCCACAGGATTCATCCTGTGGCCATTTTTAAGTATTAATTTTTCGCTTGCGAAAAATCCCATTCGTGTAATTCGTGTAATTCGATGACGAAGAAGATTTACAGAAAAAAAACTTCCCCCGCGGTTGGTGTCCCCCAACTGCCTGAAAAGCGTCATCCCGCAAAACGGGCACGCCTTCCGGGTCTTATATCTTCTAATGACACATTCTATGTAAAATGTTATTGTTAAACCAAATAAGGTTTAATGCTAAAACAAAGAAACAAAATAGATCGTTTCACTCTGACGAAACAGGGTGGGTAGTTCTCCCCCTCCGGGGGAGTTAGAGGGGGTTGGGGGAGGAAATATCTTTAGCATGAAAAATATTCTCATTGCAATAAAGTCTGATAATAAATGAACCTTTTCCCCTGTTCAATGTATAAAACAAAAGAGTTTTGATTAACGTTTGATTGTTCATTATAAAATAAAGCAGGATCAACCGTCCCCTTCATTTTATACCTATTTTTGCCGTGATTTTTTAGAAAGACTGACGATGAAAGGAATGAAGCATTATAAAGGACGATTTTCATTTTTTATGATTACCCTGATCATACTGTTTTTTCAACCGGATATTTTTGCACAGCAGGAGACAAGACCTAATGAGCAGACCGTTGATACGGTAAATGCCGTTCGGGAACAGACGCAAAACAAACAACAGGCACTACAATACCAACAGCAACGGCAGATCATAAAACTGGCCAACGGCGATACCACTTTTTACATTCAGGACTCTCAGATAGTACGTGC
This sequence comes from uncultured Lentimicrobiaceae bacterium, assembly GCA_964567945.1. Lineage (GTDB taxonomy): Bacteria > Bacteroidota > Bacteroidia > Bacteroidales > F082 > JAADID01. Next base: position 54,807 of record CAZMOS010000001.1, on the reverse strand, counting down.
ACTTGACAGCATGGCTTTTGTCAAGTTTTACAGCAAAAAGTTTTTTACGCTCGACACAACCGGGTTAAACCATCGGCAGTTCAGGCCGGGCGAGGTGCCTGACTATCCCGATTCGGTGTATGAAAAACGAATTGCCGCCCTGAACCTGGAAACTCCCATAGAACTGACTTATAACAAGACAGTAAAAAATTTCATCCTGCTTTATGCTGATAAAAAACGTGATCTGACTGCAAGGATCATGGGGCTTTCGGAGATCTATTTTCCCATGATCGAAGAACAACTGGACAAATACGACGTTCCCCTTGAGATCAAATACCTGGCTGTGGTTGAGTCTGCATTGAATCCCACCGCCGGATCGCGTGCCGGAGCAAAAGGCCTGTGGCAGTTTATGTACGGCACAGGAAAAGTTTACGGGCTGAAAGTCACCTCACTCGTTGACGACCGGTTTGATCCTTACAAATCCACCGTTGCCGCCTGTGAGCATCTGAGAGACCTGTATGATATTTACGGCGACTGGTCGCTGGCACTGGCTGCCTACAATTCGGGAGCCGGAAATGTAAACCGCGCCATCCGCCGGGCAGGCGGGACTAAAAACTACTGGGCTGTATGGCCTTTCCTGCCACGGGAAACCAGGGGTTATGTACCGGCTTTCATCGCGGTAAATTACATTATGAACTATGCCGCTGAACACAACATCTATCCCATGCGCCCCGACCTGTTTTTCTACAATATTGATACGGTAACAGTCCGTGATGTACTGTCGTTTGACCAGTTGAACGAAATGATGGGCGTACCGTTGGACCAGTTGAAGTTCCTTAACCCTCAATATAAAAAAGGGATAATTCCCGCCACCAACGAAAAAACGTATATCCTCCGGTTACCACGACAGTTTGTGGATGACTATCTGAACAATGAAAAAGCTTTGTATGCTTACAAAACCAAAAAAGGCATTGAACACGACAAGCTGATGGCGGAGGTGAAAAAAGCCCGCGACCGGAACATTCACATTGTAAGAAGAGGTGAAAGTCTGGGGTTGATTGCTAAAAAGTATCATGTTTACGTGAGCCAGTTGAAACGGTGGAACCGTTTGCGGAGCAACACCATTTACCCGGGGCAAAAGCTGGTGGTTTACGGCGCGGGAAGTTCAAAGTATTACAGGACAGCTTCCACCCCTGTGATTCGTTCGTCGGAAAAATCGGCACACATTGTTAAACCGGGCGAAAACCTCGGCCTCATTGCCAAAAAGTACAAATGTACCGTTACCGACCTGAAAGAGTGGAACAATCTGAGAAGTTCGGTCATCCACCCCAATCAGAGACTGATTGTTTACAAGCCTGCCGAAAAGCCCAAAAGCACCATCAAACAAGGCAAATACCTCTATCATATCGTTCGCAAAGGCGATACGCTTTGGGATATTGCCAAAGAATATGACGGGGTAACTGTTGAGCAGATCAAACGGCTGAACAACCTGCGAAATTCAAACCGGATAAAACCGGGGCAAAAAATAAAAATAGCCGTTGTGGGTTAAAATACTTTTTAATACTTTTCTTCGTTTCTATTTATAGTAAGTAAACACTATGATCATGGCCGGAAAATATTTAAAATGGGGTCTTGCAGCAGTGATTTCATTAGCAGTGGTCTTTTTTGTAACCTCGTGTACCGAAACCACCAAAAGCAGCAAAAAGGAACGTTCCATGGGTTCTACATCTGAAATACTTGTAGTAGTCCAGAATGAACAACAGTGGGAAAATAATGTCGGAAAGGTGATCAGGAAATATCTGGCCCACGATCAGTATGGTCTGAACCAGCCCGAACCGATCTTCAAACTGGCCCATATCCAGAAACAAAGTTTTAGCGAGCTCTTCCAAAAGCACAGAAACCTGCTTATTGTGAATATTGATAAAAATGCCAGGGAGCCGAAAATAGAAAGCTATACGGATTACTGGGCAAAACCCCAGGAAGTGATCACAATTACAGCTCTCAGTGCCGCTGAGTTTGTGAAGATGTTCAAAGATAATGCCGAAACATTTATTCAGAAATACAGCCATACCGAACGTGAAAGGATCCTTTCGGTTTACCGCCCTTCCTGTCCCAACCCGGTGACAGAAGCAGTGCAAAAGAATTTTAAGCTCGATATGATCATCCCGAAAGATTATTATGTGGCCAAGACCGATACCAATTTCATGTGGATCAGAAAAGAAACGAACACTTTCAGCCAGGGTTTACTGATCTTCGAAGACCCTTATATTGATACGGCGCAGTTTTCTTTAGCCAGCATCATTGCAAGAACCAATCGTTTTCAAAAGCTGTATGTTCCCGGGTCCACCGAAGGGAGTTACATGTCGGTTGATGAGGAATTTATTGTGCCCAAGGCCAGGGTGGTTACCGATTTTGCCACGGAATATGCAGTTGAAGTCAGGGGACTCTGGAAAGTGGAAGGCGATTTTATGGGCGGCCCGTTTCTGAGCGTAACTTTCGTTGACCCGAGAACCAATCATATTGTCACCATTATGGGGTACGTTTATTACCCGTCAAAAGAAAAGCGGGATATGTTACGGCAGCTCGAAGCGATCATTTATTCCACGACTTTGGAAAAATAGTTTTTGGATATTCTGCTCCAGGTATCGTGGCATCCGGGATTTTTGTATTTATTCTGTGATAAACTTTTAGGATTATTTCCTGTTTCCTTCGATATCCATGCAATTGGAAATTCAGAGACAATTATAAAAATCTGAAAAATGTTTTGGTTTGTAGAAACCCAAATCATCAATACCGGTCGGGATGCGGAGTTGTAGATGCAGGCGATATTGAAGGAGGTGAAAAAAAGACCTTGTAGATTTTATCCGCTTAAAGGATATTGATACCTTCAACAAATTCCTGATCAGAGTAGCCATGCAAAGCGGAGATCTTATGAATGTCCATTCCATATCTAAATCTTTGGGTGTTGCAAGAGGTACAATACTGGAGTACCTGAATATTCTGGAACATACATTTATTTGCAAAAGGATTTACCCGTTCCATAAAAAATATCATAAGGAAATAACAAAAACCCCGAAATTATCTTTTCTTGATCTGGGGCTCAGAAATTTTATCCTGAATAATTTCAATGAATTGGAACTCAGGACGGACAAGGGGAGTCTGTTCGAAAATTTTTATTTAACGGAACTGCTTTCACACGATCATTATGGATTGCAAAAAATCAATTTCTGGCGAACTACCAATAAAACAGAAATAGATTTCATTATCCGGGGTGAAAACAAATTTGAAGCAGTTGAAGTGAAATGGGATAATCCAAAAAGACCAAGATCATTCGACACCATTGAAGCGCTGTATCCCGGAATAAAAACAACTGTGATCACTTCAGAGAATTATACGACGGCCTAACCAGGTCGAAAGCGCTGGCCCATGCGCGAGGCAGTATCTGAAAGAAAAGAAGAATCACTTTCCTGTTTCGACTTTCAGAAGGCCCGAACCCTACCTTGCGCTCCGGTTACCGGCACCACCTGAACGGGGACTCTCCTTCCATTTTAAGTTCATATCTACTGTAAAAAGAAATCCAAAAAATTTTCACAAATATTTAATTTGAATGAAAAAATATATATGTTTGTCCCCGCAAACGAAATGAAAAACATGAATAACATAGCTAACTTCTGGTGGTGGTACGAAACAAATCCCTTGTGGCGTAACCAGTAGTTAGTGTAGCAATAAAAAAGAAATTGTTCAGGGCGTGTCGGTTACGGCACGCCTTTTTTGTTTAATTAAAATCTTATGTAACATGAAAAATTTTAAGAGAATACTTTTACAGGAACATGAAATGCCGACACAATGGTATAACATTCAGGCGGACATGCCCGGCAAGATGATGCCGCCGCGGCATCCGGCAACAGGAGAACCCATAGGCCCGGAGGATTTGGCACCTTTGTTTCCGGAAGAACTCATCCGGCAGGAAGTGTCGTCAGAAAGATTTATTGATATTCCTGAACAGGTACAGGATATTTACAAAATCTGGAGGCCCAGCCCGCTCGTCAGAGCCACGCGGTTTGAGAAGCTGCTGGATGCACCCGTGAAGATTTACTTCAAAAACGAAAGTGTCAGCCCTGCAGGATCACACAAACCCAATACGGCAGTACCGCAGGCTTATTACAACTACAAAGAAGGCGTGAAACGCATCACCACCGAGACGGGGGCAGGACAATGGGGCAGCGCCCTGGCCTTCGCCACCCGCTTCTTCGGCATTGATCTGAATGTGTTTATGGTGAAAGTAAGTTTTCAGCAAAAGCCTTACCGGCAGTTTATGATGAACACCTGGGGAGCCGATGTGGTGGCTTCACCGAGCACGCTAACGGAAGCAGGGCGAAAAATACTGGAAGAAGATCCCAATTCGCCCGGCAGCCTGGGCATCGCCATCTCAGAAGCTATCGAAATGGCCCTGCAGGATGAAAACACTAAATATTCACTGGGCAGTGTGCTGAATCACGTGTTGATGCACCAGACCATCATCGGCGAGGAAACCCTCCGTCAGTTTGAAAAAACAGACGATTATCCCGATGTGGTCATCGGTTGTTTTGGCGGAGGCTCCAATTTTGCTGGGATTTCATTTCCGTTCCTGCGAAACAATATTACAAACGGATACAATACACGCATAGTGGCCGTTGAACCCGAGTCGTGCCCCAAGCTGACCAGGGGGGAGTTTCATTATGATTTCGGCGATACGGTGGGAATGACACCGCTGTTGCCGATGTTTACTCTGGGACATAAATTCATCCCGCCGCAGATCCATGCAGGCGGACTGCGTTATCACGGTGCGGGGCCCATCATCAGCCAGTTGCTCAAAGACAACCTGATGGAAGCCCATGCACTGCATCAGAATGAATGTTTTGAGGCGGGAGTGGCATTTGCCCGCACCGAAGGGATTATCCCTGCACCCGAAACAACTCATGCCATTGCCCAGGTAGTTCGTGAAGCCAAACAGGCCAGGGAAGAGGGGATATCAAAAACAATAGTCTTTAATTTTTCGGGGCATGGCCTGGTGGATATGGCTTCGTATGATCAATACCTGAAAGGACAGTTGTCGGATTACTCCATTACCGATGAACAGATCAAAAAAAGCATCGAAAAATCATCGGTGATGATGGCGACGATCTGAAGAGTTTTTGGGAAAATGGTAAGAGGGGAAGCTTGGTTTTAAAAAATTCCGGTTTTTCCTCTTTTTTGTTTCCATTTTTTATATATTTGGTAGCAAGCAGTTCAGAACCGATGACCAAAGATATTTTGATCGAAGCCATGGAGCTCGATAGTATTGATGACTGGGAGGCAGCTCACCGTATCGTCCAGCACTGGGATACGCCTGAAGCCAACTGGATTCATGCTTACCTGCACCGTAAGGAAGGGGATACGTGGAATGCCAATTACTGGTATGACCGCGCCAACCGCGTAATGCCCAATAAATCGTTGCAGGAAGAAGCGGAAGAGATCATGAATTTTCTGGAAGGACTCTGATACAGGTCGTCTGAATTACAGCGTCAGGTATAACGGAAAGTTGGGTTTTAATACTTTTAATACACGAAAGGGTTCAATGTAAAAAGAAGATATAAAAAGGACGAACCCTTGAATCGTCCGGTCAAACTAAAAGGAGGACTTTGTAAAAGACTCATCCTGTCATTTATTATCAATCAAATGAGGGTTGTATTGCAGTTTTACAGGGGCCTCTTAATCTTTTTCAAAAGTTGTTGTGATCACCCCCAGCGGAGTATTGGATTTGCTGATTATTGCTTTTCCTTCATATTTGCCCAGTATGTTACTCATGTTTTCCATTCCGGTAAATGAATAAATAATTTCTGAAGTCTCTTTATTGAAATGCCATTTGGCTTCGTGGGTCAAATTATTTGAAATAATGACCATTATTGAGTCGTTCAGTATTCTGAAATAAGTTTTCTTCTGCATGTCCACTACCTGGCGAAGCATTTCAGGCGTAACCTTTGTTTCGTCAAAATCGGTTTGGACATCAGATACTTTCCAGGTTCCGGTCAGTTGTTTTTCGATGCTCTGCTGGCATGACACAGCAATGATAGCTATGAGGATGAAAGCGATGAAATGAGTAATGGTTTTTATCATTTTTATTACATATTTAGTGGAGCAAAGATACACTTGAAATAATTTTTTTTCAAAAAAACTTGACAACTGCGTTTTAATTATATATTTTTACCACCTGATTTAACCATTTGATTTAAATATATGGCTAAAGAAAAAAGTACCGAAGACAAAATAATCAATGCAGCCAAAAAAGTATTTATTTCCAAGGGAATGGATGGTACACGCATGCAGGAAATTGCTGATGTCGCCGGTATAAACAAAGCCCTTTTACACTATTATTTCAGAACAAAAAACAAGCTTTTTGAAAAAGTTTTTTCCATTGCTTTCAAAAATATATTTGTTGTTCTTGAAAATGCCGTATCCGATGAAACGGATTTTGAACAGTTTCTTGAAAAGTTCATCACACATTACATTAAGCTTTTGAAAAGTAAACCGTACATCCCGCAATTTGTGATTCACGAATTGAACCGCAACCCCGATTTGATTGTTAAACAATTGCAAAACAAAAGCGAAATCAAAGAAAAAATATTTGTGCTCGTTGAGCACGCCGTCCAAAATAATATTATACGACCCATACCGCCTGTACATCTGGTCACAAACATTTTGGCACTGTGTATCTTCCCTTTCGTGGCCAGACCGATCATTACCGGTTTTGCCATGGATGGCGACAGAAAGAAATTCAAGACATACATTGACGAACGTCCCGAGCAAGTCCTTAGTTTTGTTAAGCATGCCGTTTTACTCCACAAAAAAGAAGAAGCATGAAGCAAAAAATAACCATTCTCCTGTTGTTTTTCACCGGCATATTATCAGCCCAGCAAACGGAAAAAGTAACATTAGACCAGTGTCTGCAAAGTGCTGTTGAACATTACCCGAATGCAGGACAGTTATCCTTGAACAGGGATATTTCGGATCTCAACATAAAAAACATTAAAACAAATTACTATCCTACACTTGAGCTAAACGGACAGGCCAGCTGGCAGTCGGATGTGACCAAGATACCTGAAATACCTATTCCCGCTTTAAACGTAAAATCAATACCGAACGACTGGTACAAAATAAACCTGGATGTTACACAAATGATCTACGATGCGGGAGTAACTTCAGGTCAGAAAAATGTTGAACTGGCAAAACTGGCAGTGAATAATCAGAAAATACAGATAGAACTTTATCAGTTAAAAGAACGCATCAACAATCTGTTTTTCAACATCGTTTACCAAAACAAAAATGTAAAAATCCTGCAGGTGTTGAAAAAAACGCTGGAGGCGAGGATCAAGGAAGCCAATGTGGCCCTGGATAATGGTATGCTGTTGCCGGCGGATGTGGATGCCTTGAAAGTTGAGTTGTACAGTGCCGACCAAAAGATCATTGAAATAGAAGAGAACATTAATGCATTGGTGAAAGCGCTGAACGAACAAACGGGACTGGACATACAATCGGCAGATGATCTGGTTGTTCCACAGGTCACCATTGACAATTATGATTTTGAAAATAATCGTCCCGAATACATTTTACTAAACAGACAACAGGAGCAGGTCATGTCGCTGAAAAAGCTGGCTTCTTCAAAAAGATTGCCTGTATTGCTGGCTTTCGGCCAGGCAGGTTACGGGCGTCCGGGATACGATTTCCTGAACACCAATTTTGATGATTATTATATGATCGGACTGCGCCTGAAATGGAAAATCTGGGATTGGGGAAAAGTAAAGCGCGAAAAACAGGTTTTCGATTTGCAAAATAACCTCCTCATAACCCAAAAGAAGACTTTTAACCAAAATCTGCGTTCCGACCTTTTTAAACGCATCGGAGAGATCAAGAAATACGAAAAGATCATTGGCACAGACAAAACGATTGTAGAACTGCAAAAAAACGTGGTGAATACCTCGGAAAACAAACTTAAAGACGGAACCATTACTTCCACAACTTATTTAATAGAAGTCAACAAACTGGTGAAAGCCAATTTGAACCTCGAAGCCCATAAGCTGCAACTGGTATTTGCCAAATATCAGTACCTGACTGTAATCGGAAAATTATAAACTTTTGAAAACCCGGAAAAATGCAAAAAACAGTTATCACTTTAACCTTAGCAGCATTCATTTTAACCGCCTGCAATAAAAATGAAGACCTGTCGGATGGATACGGAAATTTTGATGCCCATGCGGAGGTCATTGTGTCGGCACAGGCAACCGGTGAAATACTCAACTTTGGTGTCAACGAAGGGGATTATCTGAAAAAAGGGGATATCATAGGTCAGGTGGATACTACCGACTTACATTTGAAAAAGCTGGTACTCGTCAGGCAGAAAAATGCGATCGCTGCCCAATTGAAAGATATCAAAGCAACCATTGCTATCCAGAAACAACAATTAGAAATAAACCAAAACAATCAGCGAAGGATATTAAACTTGTATAAAAACCAGGCAGCTACCCAAAAACAACTGGATGACATCAACGGGCTTGTTGACCTGAATAAAAAGCAGATCAGTGCTACACGGGCCAAACGTGATGGAATTACAGCCAAAACGCAAAGCGTGGATGCACAGATTGCCCAGGTAAATGAAGCCATTGATAAATGTTCAATAACAAACCCTATTGAAGGTACCATTCTGGTAAAATATGCAGAAAAAGGAGAATTGGCAATACCGGGGAAACCCCTTTATAAAATTGCCGATTTAAAAAAGCTGGAATTGAAAGCATACATCAGCGGCAGCGACCTGAGCAGGTTAAAAATAGGGAAAACGGTAGAGGTTTATTATGACAAGAACAGGAAGGAGAACTTCAGTATTCCCGGCAGGGTAACCTGGATTTCGTCGCAGGCTGAATTTACGCCCAAAACCATTCAGACAAAAGAAGAACGGGTCAACCTGGTTTATGCTGTGAAAGTTTTGGTGGAAAATGACGGGTCAATCAAAATCGGCATGCCCGGCGAATTCAAGATAGTTGATTGAATCAAAACAAGTTAAGAACGAAATGATAAAAACCAAAGAATTTTTAACTTTACGGCCCAATAAAAAATTAACAGATATGAAAATTACAAGTATTGCGATTATCTTTTTCGGGTTATTAATTTCCCCTTTTGCAAAAATTAATGCCCAGGAAATCAATGCTGATGATGTTGTCGGTATCTGGTTAAATCAGGATGAGGATGCCCACGTTCAGATCTACAAGGAAGGGGGCAAGTATTATGGTAAAATCATTTGGCTGAAAAATCCCATTGACGAGGAAACAGGCAAACCCAAACTGGATGACAAAAACAGAGATGAAAGCCTGCAGTCCAGGCCGGTAATGGGCTTGCTGCTGTTGAATGATTTTGTCTTTGACGAAGATGAATGGGAAGACGGGGAAATTTATGACCCCAAGTCCGGGAAAACTTACAGTTGTTACATGGAATTTCCCGATGAAAACAACAAGGACAGGCTGAAAATACGGGGCTATGTTGGATTTAGCCTGTTCGGCCGTACGGTTTATTGGACCAGGGTAAAATAAGCGTTACCGACTGTTAACCTTTCCATCTCGAAAGATTCAACAATCGGACAGAAATATGGGTAGAATAAACCACCGGATCATCTTGTACTGATTATACGATTGAACTTTCATTTGTAAAAACCGCTTAAAACCGGTAACGAGGGGATGTTATGTCCGTATCCGTCAAAATAAATGACCTGGAAAAGTCGTACGACAAGGTTGAAGCGCTGAAGAACATTAGCATGGAAATCAGGCCCAATGAACTTTTCGGTTTTATCGGCCCTGACGGTTCGGGGAAAACCACTTTATTCAGGATTTTAACCACCCTGATACTGGCTGACAAAGGAACCATAAAGGTGGGCGAATATGATGTGGTTAGGGATTACAAAAAGATCAGGAAAATTACGGGCTATATGCCGGGCAGATTCTCATTATATATGGACCTGACCGTGGAGGAAAACCTGATGTTTTACGCAAGGATATTTAATGTTAATATCGAAGAAAACCTTTATTTGATAAATGACATCTACAGTCATATTTCTCCTTTTAAAAATCGTCGTGCAGGAGCCTTGTCCGGAGGGATGAAACAAAAGCTGGCTTTATCCTGTGCTTTGATCCACAAGCCTGACCTTCTGGTTCTGGATGAACCTACCACCGGCGTGGATGCCGTTTCCCGAAAGGAATTCTGGGAATTGTTGAAAAAAATGCAGCAAAAAGGGATCACCATACTTGTTTCCACGCCATACATGGATGAAGCTGCCTTGTGCGACCGTGTGGCCTTGATGCAGACCGGCCGTTTGATGTCGGTAGATAAACCGCAAAATATTGTTGATGATTTTCCGGAAAACATCCTTGCGGTAAAAGTGAGAAAGATGCACCCTGTACTGAATGACCTGCTCGGATTTGATGGGGCTGAACGGGTTTATCGTTTCGGAGATGCTATTCATCTGGCAACGCGGCAGGATGCCGAAGAGATGAACAAGCGTATTTATCAGTATCTGAATGAAAAAGGATATGCTGAAATTACGATATCTCCGGTGGAGCCGGTCATCGAAGATTGTTTTCTGGCACTTATGAATAATCCTGACAAATGAAAAAAAGGGAAACAGTCATAGAAGTGAATAACATGGTCAAGAAATTTGGTCACTTTGTAGCGAATGACAACCTGACTTTCAATGTCCATCGTGGAGAAATTCTTGGTTTTCTTGGTGCTAACGGAGCTGGAAAAACAACTGCCATAAAAATACTTACCGGTTTATCGAAACCAACTTCAGGAAAAATAACAGTTGCAGGTATTGATGTTGCCAAAAACCCTGAAAAAGTAAAACGACGGATCGGATACATGAGCCAGCGTTTTTCGCTGTATGATGACATGACGGTTAAGGAAAATTTTAGGTTTTACGGGGGAGTTTACGGGTTATCACGAAAGCAGATACGCGAAAGGATGCGGTTTTACCTGAAAAAACTGGAAATGGAAAGCTATGAAGATATGCTGCTGAAAAATATACCCCTCGGCTGGAAACAAAAACTTGCGTTTTCTGTTGCCAATGTTCATAATCCCGATATTATTTTTCTTGATGAGCCCACAGGGGGGGTTGACCCGATCACCCGCAGGCAGTTCTGGGAAATGATATACGATGCCTCGGACGAAGGCACAACTGTTTTTGTGACAACCCACTATATGGATGAAGCGGAATATTGTGAAAGGATATGCATCATGTCGGAAGGTAAGATAGAAGCAATGGATACCCCCAAAGCGTTGAAAGAAAAATATAAGGCAAAGAATATGAATGAGGTTTTTATAAAAATTGCAAGAAATGTGGAATGATATGGGGGCGCCGGGTGCGAGTTACGGGTTGCGGGGTAAAAACACCTTCCAGAGTACGCTTTGGCGTACCTGGAAGAGTGGTTCAGGGGGGAATATCGAATGTTGAAATTGCATGTTGTGCAGAATAACCTGTCTGGTTTCCGCAGGCCGTGTGTGTTGGCAACCTGACAGGGTTGGAATTGCGATTAGCGATTAGTGATTTGCGATTAGTGATTGGTGATTAGTGAACAAAGAGAGAAAAGAACAGTAGAGCAAAATAGAACAACAGAACCATAGAACAATGAGTCCACTCCGAAAAGTAAAAATCTTGCCACAAAGGCAGAAAGGCACAAAGGAACACCAAGTCCAAATACCTTGGCGTCACCCCTTTGTGCATCTTGGTGTCTTGGCGACCTGGTGGCTATTTTACAAATTTGGAGTTTTCAGCGTGGACTCAACAATTGAACCATTGAACATCAAACTTTAAACATCAAACTTTAAACATCAAACAGTCAAACCGTGTGGGCATTTATTAAAAAAGAGTTTTTTCATATTTTCAGGGACTACCGTACCATGCTCATCCTGTTCGGGATGCCTGTTGTGCAGGTACTGTTGTTTGGCTTTGCCATTACCAACGATATCAACAATGCTCACATCGCCATCCTTGACCACTCAAAAGACATGGTTACCCGTGAGATTACCCGTAAACTTTTATCATCCCACTATTTTTTACTCGACCGTTACCTTAAATCAAACAATGACATAGAAAACGCATTTAAAGAAGGAAAGATCAAAGAAGTAGTGATTTTTGAAAGTGATTTTGCCAAAAGGCTGAAAACCGAAAACGTGGCAAATATTCAATTGATACTGGATGCATCCGAACCCAATACGGCCAACATCCTGAATGCCTATACTTCCGGCATCGTCAACAGCTACATTGTAAATCAGATGAATCAGGGGAACGCCATCCCCATAAGCATCGGTGTTGAAACCAAGATGCTTTACAACCCGGAGCTGAAAAGCGTTTATATGTTTGTTCCCGGCGTCATCACCGTTTTGCTGATGCTGGTTTCGGCCATGATGACCTCCATTTCAATTACCCGGGAAAAAGAACTGGGAACAATGGAAGCCTTACTTGTTTCACCATTAAAACCGTTACAGATTATCATCGGTAAAGTCACTCCCTATGTCCTTTTATCGTTTATTAACCTGGTAAGCATTTTAATCCTTGCGTTTTTTGTTTTTAAAATGCCCGTAAACGGAAGCCTCGCGCTTTTGCTTGCCGAAAGCCTGCTGTTTATCATTATGGCCCTGGCAATGGGTATCCTGATATCAACAGTAAGCCGGTCGCAGCAACAGGCCATGTTGTTGTCTATGTTTGCGTTGATGCTCCCCACCATTTTACTGTCAGGATTCATTTTTCCTATCGAGAACATGCCGTTGGTTTTACAATACTTAAGTCATATTATGCCCAGCAAATGGTTTATCATTATCATCAAGAATATTATGTTAAAAGGGGTGGGGTTCAGTTATTTCTGGAAAGAAACACTGATCCTCTTTTTAATGACTTTGCTTTTTATCGGGATGAGTGTTAAGAAATTTAAGATCAGGCTGGAATGACGGGAGAATGGAAGGATGGCATGATGTATGGTTGGAAGATTGGGTGGATGGATATTTAGGTTAAATTAAACAAATGAAACCAATCAGTAACCCTGCCTTTTAAGGCGGGGAAAGAAAGTGAATAGTGATCAAATAGAACAATAGAACAATAGAACAATAGAACAATAGAACAATGCGAACCATCCTTTACATATTGCAAAAGGAATTTATACAGATATTCAGGGATAAGGCCATCCTGCCGATTATTTTTATTATGCCTCTTTTTCAGTTGCTGGTATTATCTTATACGGCCACATTTGAAATTAAAAACATACGTTTTGTGATGGTGGACCATGACCACTCCTCCGAGTCAAGAAAGCTGACAGATAAATTCAGCGGATCGGCTTTTTTTACCAATGTCGGGCAAACCGACTCTTACAGGCAAGCAATAAAAGCTGTTGAAAAAAACAAAGCCGATCAGATCATCGTGATTGAAACCGGTTTTGAGAAAAACCTAAAAAATGAAAAACGTGCACAGGTCCAGGTGGTTACCAATGCCATTAACGGCAGTGCAGCCAGCTTGATGAGCGCCTATGCCATATCCATTATCAACGACTTCAACAGAGAGATACTGATCAAAAAATTTCCCTTACAGTTTAAGGAAATGCCCATTAAACTGAACGCTTCATTCTGGTATAATCCAGAGCTGGATTACATCACTTATATGGTTCCGGGCATCCTGGTTTTGCTTGTTACAATCATAGGCATGTTTTTGTCTGCAATGAACGTTGTTAAAGAAAAAGAGCTGGGAACTATCGAGCAGTTAAATGTTACTCCCATACGCAAATATGAGTTTATCGCCGGAAAACTCATCCCGTTCTGGATCATTGCAATGGCTGATCTTTTATTCGGATTGCTGATTGCCCGGTTTTGGTTTGGGATCATTATCGTGGGGGATCCTTTTTTACTGTTTTTTGTTGCCGGTATCTATCTGGTTTTGGTCCTTGGGATCGGTTTGGTTGTTTCAACATTGACCAATACCATGCAGCAGGCCATGTTCATTTCATGGTTTTTGATGGTGGTTTTTATTTTAATGAGCGGATTGTTCACCCCCATCGAAAGCATGCCTGTCTGGGCACAGAATTTAAACACCGCTAACCCGTTGTCTTACTTTATCAAGATCAACCGTATGATTATGCTTAAAGGTTCCGGATTTAGCGATATTCAGAAGGATTTCTGGATATTGGTCCTGTACGCTGCGGGAATGGTTGTTTTTTCGACTTTGCGGTACCGGAAAACGGCATAAGGTTTTGTGATCTTTTTTGGGATGCCGGATCAGGAGCACAGCGCAGAAAGCGGCCCCCTGAACGGCCGAAAAGACACCCTTGTTTTATGAATACTCTTACAGGAAGTTATTTATTCATTTACCTTTTCATCCTGCATCTTTGGAGATACTTCTTATATAAGGGTTTTCACTTCCGATTTGAAAGAGAAGTGATGATAAGGCAATATCCGTAATATACACATTGTCTCTTATGTAGCAAACTCCACTTTCGCCAGAAATGCCATTTCATTTTTTATTGGTTTCCATCCCCTGAAAACGGTGGGATCGGCCACTCCTTTTTGCACAATCAATTCTTCTCCGTACCTACATTCGTGAAAATAAGTCATGTGCATGAAAGCAAGCGTTTTCTCACCATGAACTTCATAAACCGCATCATCCAGCCAGTCAATATATTTCCGGGCATTGGCATGGCCGTTAAGGTCCAGTCCCGAATAACGGGTGGTAATGGTAAAAAGGTCAGTAAAATCCTGCTTCCTGTTGACTTTGGGGATATCACGGGATATTGCCTTTTCAGGAGTTGTGTATTTTTTAAACTGACGGTAATCATCCATTTTCTGCGGTCTCCTTGTATCCAGATTGATGAGCAGCCATTCGGAAGAAGCCCTGCACAGTATCTCATCCGTTTTATCCGAATAGAGGATGAATTCCCTGAACGCCGTAAGGTTTGCCAGTTCACGGGGCCATGTCACAAGCCGTACTTTTTCCTGCCAGCCGGGCATCCTGCTTATTTGGATATTTATCCTGAAAAGAACCCACGAAAGATTTTGCTTGATCATGTGATGATAACCGAACCCCAGGTACTCGGCATGTTCCACGGCTGCCCGTTGTAATAGAACATTCAGTCCCGTCAGGTTCAACGTTCCTGCCATGTTCGTATCATCCCAACTGATCTTGTGATATACCGTCCATATTTTTTTCTTTTCGTTCATATATGCGCGTGTTTGGGCTAAAAGTTTCGGCTAATGTAATAAGAGTAACCAAACTTTTATCTTTTTCCTTTCGTTAAAACGGAAAAGAGCCGTTGTTAAATATTTTTGTAATTTGCCTCACTACTTTTGATGTATGATGCGACTTGTAATTGTCATTCTTTTTTCTGTATTATTTCTGGTTTCCTGCAGTTCGGGTACACCAGGAAGTAAGCAAGAAAAAAATTCAGCCTCGCCCGGCCGGAAAAATCTGGTATTGAACCGTGTATTAAAAAACAAAAAGTTGCGTGCTGTTACTGATTACAGTTCGGTGAACTATCTGATCTACCGGGGACAACCAATTGGATACCAGTATGAATTGTTGAAAAATTTTACAGATTATCTTGGCGTCCAGTTGGAAATGGTGATTGAAAAAGACCTTGAAAAAAGCATCCGCATGTTAAATAATGGTGAAGTTGACCTGATGGCCATGACATTAACCGTGACAGGCGAAAGGAAAAAGCGCTTTACATTTACCGATCCCATTATGATTACCGAACAGGTATTGGTTCAGCGGTTGCCTGATAATTATCAGACGATGAAAACAAGGGATGAGATCGAGTCGCATTTGTTGCGTAATCAAATTGATCTGGCCGGAAAGACGGTTTATGTTCAGAAAGGGACCATTTTTGCCCAACGGCTGGCAGCGCTTGCCAACGAGATCGGCGACACCATATACATTATTGAAGAAGACAAGGATGTGGAAGAACTTATTGAGGCCGTGGCCCGGGGTGAGATTGACTATACCGTGGCTGATAAATACATAGCCCTGATCAATACACGTTATTATCCCAACATAGATGTGAAAACGGAGATCAGTTTTCCGCAATATGTTGCATGGGCGGTAAAAAAGGGTCAGACCGGTCTGGCTGATACGATTAATGTATGGCTCGACTCTTTCAAAAAAACATTACTTTTCAGATTGATATACAACAAGTATTTCAGAAATATCAGGGCGGCAAAAATCGTTAGGAGCAAATACAATTCTTTCAGCGGCGGCCATTTGTCACCTTATGATGATTACATTAAGGAAGCCAGTCAGATCGTTGGCTGGGACTGGCGGTTGCTGGCTTCAATGATCTATCAGGAGTCGGAATTCAAACCCAACGTCCGTTCGTGGGTCGGGGCTTACGGGCTGATGCAACTAATGCCTGAAACCCTTAAAAAATATGACCTTGATACGTTGTCTCCTCCGAAAGATCAGATTGTTGCCGGGGCAAAATATCTGCGTTTCCTTCAACGGCAATTGCCTGCCGGGATTACAGATTCGGTTGAAAGGATAAAATTTGTACTGGCATCGTACAATGCGGGACTTGGTCATATCCTGGATGCCCGACGTCTTGCGGAAAAATATGGGAGAGATCCAAATGTCTGGACCGGGAATGTGGACTTTTTTGTGAAAAACCTTTCAGATAAATTTTATTATCATGACGAGGTGGTTCGAAATGGTTATTTGAGAGGGGATGAGACTTATAATTTTGTGAAAGAAATATTTGACAGGTTTGAAGATTATAAAAACCTGATTAAAGATTAACCGGTTTATTTTTTGTCAGTAGTTTTTTCCTCATCTGTTTTTGACTTTTTCTCATCTTCGCCGGCAATTCCTTCCTTGAATTCCTTCATGCCTTTTCCAATTCCTTTCATTAGTTCCGGGATTTTACGGCCACCGAATAAAAGTAACACTACTACAACAATTAACGCAATTTCCCAGGGGCCCAGCCATCCGGCTGTCTGAATGATATTTTCTCCACTGATCAATAAAATGTTCATGTCCTGCATTTTTTATTTCAAATACAAATATACAATATTCTGACTGACTTTGAATTAATCCGGATATTTCATTGTAAAAAACAATCCTGTTATTACCTTTGCTTTATAATATATTGATGCCATGATGAAAAAGTACTTTTTAATTGCCATTTTTCTCAGCTTCTGGTTTTACCCGGTTGGTGCCCAGGAAAATAAACCCGACTGGCGAAAACTGCATTACCTCTCGGAAGAGGAGATGCATCAACCCCTGGACAACAGGGACTTTTATGAAACCGACCCCCCGGAAGGTCCGGTAAAAAATGTCGCCGAATTTGAACAGATGCAGGCGGTTTTGATCCGGTATCCATTCGGAATACCTTTGACGTTGATAAAAGAAATGGCCGATTACATTGAAGTGATCACTATCGTGGCCAATGCATCAGAAGAACAGACCGTAACGGCACAATATACCAGCAACGGGGTGAACCTGGACAACTGTTCTTTTCTGTATGCTCCCACTAACAGTTATTGGACAAGGGATTACGGCCCCTGGTTTGTTTTTGACGGAAACGGTAATCCGGGTATTGTCAACTTCCCTTACAACCGCCCCCGGCCTTATGATAATGACATCCCCATTAAGGTAGCCCAGTATCTGGACATTGACCTGTACGGGATGAATCTTATTTCCACCGGAGGAAATTATATGACCACCGGGATGGGACAATCGGCATCAACCGAACTGGTGGAAGAAGAAAACCCCAATCTGACCGAAGAAGATATTGACTCGCTGGTTTACAATTACCTGGGCATTGAAGATTATTACATCATTGATGATCCGCTGGGTGAATACATCAAGCACATTGATTGCTGGGGAAAATTTCTTACCCCCGCCAAAGTGCTTATCGGGCAGGTACCGGAAAGTGATCCACGGTACGACGATTTTGAGGCGGTAGCGGACTTCTTTAAAAATACAGATAGCCCGTACGGAGTCCCATACGAGGTTTTTCGTGTTTTCACACCCGGTACACCAACCGACACGCCTTATACGAATTCGCTTATCCTGAACAACAAAGTATTTGTGCCGCTCACCGGAAGCCAGTGGGATGACGATGCCCTTGAATCTTATGAGGAAGCCATGCCCGGCTATGATGTCATCGGGATTACCTATGGCGGCTGGATCAATACGGATGCCTTGCATTGCCGGGCCAAGGGTATTGCTGACCTGGGCATGCTGTACATTGACCATGTACCGGTGTTGGGCACGATAAATTATCAGGAAAGCATTGACCTGACTGCTGATATTTATGCTTACAGCGGAGAAGATATTTATTCCGACTCCGTGCTGATCTACTACAGCATTGACAGCAGCGATTATCAGGTAGCCAATATGGAATATGAAAGCGGAAATACATGGACAGGCACCATTTCGGGACTGCAACCTGGCGATGTGGTGGATTATTACCTGTATGCTGCCGACAAATCGGGCAGGCATGCCAAACATCCCTACATCGGGGAGCCGGATCCCCATGAGTTTACCCTTTTCTCTTTTTTTACGGATGACCTGGATCTTGACCCGGACACTTTACTGTTCCTGACCTATGAAGATTGTCTTGACGGTTTACCGTTACACATTGTTAACATCACCAGCGATACCGTAGAGATCACTTACATTATGCCTGAGCCGGACGGGGATGTGGAGTTTATGTGGACAGTGGAAGAAATGCCGGAGCTGCCTTATTTTCTGCCTGCCGGCGACACACTGACGTTAAATGTTCTTGTCGGCTTACCGACAAATTACCTGGGAGAAATGCTTCAGGATACCATCGTCGTGGAAACGCCCGACGACAGTTTCTCCTCGCTGATCATGCTGGACAGCGACTTACTGGGTGCCGGGGAAATTCAGGAAGAGAACAATGTTGAGGTTTATCCCAATCCTTTTAATGAACGGCTGAACTTTGATTTCCGGTTGAATGCTGCCGGGGAAGTCAGTTTGCAGCTATTTGATTTAAGTGGTAAAACGGTTTTCAGCCGAACCGGATTATTCCCGGCAGGAAACCATGCGATCAGAATAAATTCCGGCAGTCTGAAATTATCACCCGGTACCTATCTCTACCGTTTACAGACCGGAGGGAAAGTGAAAACCGGGAAGGTGGTTTTTGAATAATCGTACCGGCGACTTCAGTCGCCGAAACACTCAATTAATATAGAGAACCAACGACTTTTATCGCCAAATGTATTTATCCGCCGTGTTAATAAATCACGGAATGATTTAATACGAATAGCCACAGGTGCAACCTGTGGTAAAAAGTGCATATAAAAAACCCGGAAGGGGTTTAATAAATATTGAACCCACACGTGCGGGGTTCTGATTTTCTTTCTGATTTTTCCCCGCATTTCATGCGGGGCTATTCATATTCAATCCCGTCCTGCGGGATTGTGGGCATTTTCCCTTATTTTTACAACAACTGTAATTTCTTTGTACTCAAATCGTCATACCATTTGAAATGACTGCTGAAGAATTCAAGTCCCGGCTTTTGCCGGCCAGGAACAAATTATTCCGGTTTGCTTTGAGTTTCCTGTCCAACAGGGAAGAAGCAGAGGATGCAGTACAGGAAGTTTATCTGAAAATGTGGAAAATGCGTGACGATCTTGGAAAATACAAAAGCCCCGAAGCCCTGATGGTGACCATCACGCGCAACCATTGTCTGGACAAGCTGAAAACAAAAAAGAACAAAGCGTTTACACTGAATGCCGGGCGGGATGAAACGCCCGGTGAAAACACACACGATCAGGTGGAACAGACTGATATGGTCAGTAAAGTCAAACAGATCATCCGGCACTTGCCCGAACAACAGAAAACCATTGTCCATCTTCGCGATGTGGAGGGTTATGCTTTTGAAGAAATTACAGAGATCACCGGATACGACCTGAATTATATCAGGGTAAACCTGTCGAGGGGAAGGAAAAAAATAAAGGAAACGTTACTAAATCTTCAACGAAATGAAACAGGAAGAGATCAATAAACTGCTCGAAAAATTCTTTGCCGGAGAAACCACCCAAAGCGAAGAACAACAATTGAAACTGTGGTTTCAGTCAGAGGATGTCCCTGATGAGATGAGAGCTATGAAAAGCTACTTTGAGGCAATGGGCAAATTAAAAGAGGAAAAGCCCGACTCTTCTTTTGAGAAAACACTGACAGAGCGGATTTCACAGGATGAACCGGCAAAGAAGACCCGGTTCCGGTTTTACGCACTGACCTCGGCGGCGGCTGCAATCGCAATTTTTCTTACCGTTTGGATGGGTACGAACCTTTTCAAACCGAAGGAAGTTTACGGAACCGTTAACGATCCGAAAATAGCTTTTGCCGAAACCAAAAAGATCCTTCAGGAAGTTTCGGCCAGGTTGAATGAAGGGCTGGAACCGGCTGAAAAAACAGTGAAAACAGTTGAGAAAAATGTAAAAAAAGCCGGCGAGGCAAAGAAAATAAACGAAGCGCTGGAAAAAGTCGGATACATTATCAAACTGGAAAAAGTCAATGATCTTTTTAAACAGGAGGAAAAAAACGGTAACAAAACAGAAAATCATAAAAGTTAACATTCAAATATGAAAATCATGAAAAAGACATTCATCACATTAGCCGTTCTGATCATCACGGGTATTTTTTCAGCCCTGACGGCGCAGACAACCATTGACAGGTTGTATGATAAATACGCAGGACAAAAAGGATTTACGAGCATCAACATATCACCGGAGATGTTCAGCCTGCTTTCATCGCTGGATACGGAAGACAGCGCTGAAAATGCCAAAGAAGCGCAAAACATCATGGAACAGCTCAGCGGGTTGAAAATGCTGGTTTATGAGTCCGATTCCCTGCAACACAACCAGTCCTTCATTGATGATGTCAGGGAGTTGAACAAAGCAAAAGGATTCTCCGAACTGATGTCAATCAACAGTGAGGATGAAGTTGTCAGGTTCCTTGTAAAAAAGGGAAAAGACGGCAAAGTCAGTGAAATGCTCATGCTGGTTTTTGATAAAAACGAAGCCATGGTGATGAGCTTAACCGGAGACCTGGATATGAGCACCATTTCGGGTATATCCAAATCACTGGATATCAAAGGCGTTGATAAACTTGAAAAGCTGGATGAAAAATGAAAAAAACAGCTTTGATATTGTCCTTATTCCTGATCATTCCCGGCCTGCTTCACAGCCAGGACCGGGAAATGAAACGGCTGTTTGAAAAGTATGCCAAAGTCGAAGGGTTCAATCTGGAGAAAGGTAACTTTGATCTGGACATTGACCTCGATAGCGATTTCAGCAAATTTCTGAACAGCGTGAAAAACCTTTACATTCTGAAATTCAACAAAGAAAACGGAAAGTCATCCGACCTGAACGCATTTGAGGCAAAATTCAGAAAACTGATCAACAAAAAAGGTTTCGAAAGCATGCTGGACATCAGCAGCGGGGGCAGCATAAAAGTTCTTATTCGGAAAAACAGCCGGGACGAACCCACCGATTACCTCCTCATCACAAACGGCGATGAAACAGCAATTTTCCTGTGGGCCGGTGGAAAATAATATCAAATTTAAGCGCTAAATTTCAGGGTAATTTCAAAATCTTCTATACTTGACAAGCAGGGTTTATTTTCTTACCTTGTGCTCATTAAAAATTACCAAAATACCACAATTTTGAAAAAACTTGTTAAAACGGGATTCATTTTTGAGCTGGTATTTTTCAGCGAGTTTATGTATGGACAAAATAACTGGCCTAAAATCTATCTTGATGAAACAGATGCGCCAGGAGTAGTTTCCAATAGAAACAGATAAGAAATAAATGGTGTAGTTGCAAACTACACCTGGTGTCAGTATTTATTTAGTACAAATGGTGGTAAACGGCGAGATCATCGAAGCACAAAAACTGGTCTTGATAAAATGAGCAGGAGAGAAATAGTAAAGAGGATTTCAATCGCCTTCGTTTGTTTATTGGCAATAAACGGGATGAGGGGCCAGGCTCGCTGGACGCAAACCTACCTGGAGTGAGAGAATCCCTTTGGAGAAAGTTTGGTTGAATATTACGACAAAGGCTATTTACTGGCTGGCCGGTTTGGATACAATTATCCAACATATTGTTGGTTGATCAAAACAGATATTAATGGTGATGAGATTTGGCGTAAAGTATTTGGCTACACCTCCGATAATCTTGTGATAACTGCGGATGTTGCGTTTAACAAAGCGGGGGATATTTATTTGGTTGGATCATTCTATTATTATAATGAAAATGATTATGATCCGATAATAATGAAACTAAATTCATGTGGAGAGAAAGTATGGTGCAGGGTATTTTACGAAGATGGGTTGAATTATTCAGATAGATTGGTAATTACATCTGATGGTGGATGTGTTGCGGTGCTAAAGTACATGAGTACAGATCTTCAAAAAGACAGGATTTGCCTTACCAAGTTTAATCCAGGCGGAGAGATGCAATGGAAACAATGTTATAACAGTCAGGATACGAATATTTACAATGAAGACGCGCAGGACTTAATTATAACTCCTGATTATGGTTTTCTTATAACTGGTTATTGTGATTATGTTGACCCAAATCCACCTCATTATTGGTATTATAAACCCTATTATATTAAGACTGATTCTGCAGGAAATTTTGAATGGGAAACCGTTGTGCATAGTGAATTATCTGATACAGCAGGCCAGGCCTGGAATACAGTAGTTAATCCCGATAGTACCTATTTTTATTCGTCTATGAGTCATAATTATTATTCATCCCGAGCAGAACACGCTCCGGCATTACTCAAAATGGATTTAAATGGTAACGTTATAAATATTTACGACCTTGCTCCGGCAAATTATTATGGATATATAAATAATATGAAGTTTGTCACCGATTCTACTCTTGCTGCCAGTGCTGTTTGGGGAGGAGGATCCGGTTATCCCAAAGCAGTTATTATTGATACTTTGGGTAATATCATTAAACAAACAACACCCCTTGAAAATGACTGGATGGGTCATGTAGAAATTACATTTGATAAAAAAATACTCTACCAAACCAACTTAAATGAAGATGATGATTTCTCCACCTATCTTTTCAAGCTAAACCAAAATCTGGAAAGCGACACGGTTTACACACAGCCCTTTACGTATGATAGTTTATGCGATGGTGAAATAGTTTCCGATACTATTACACTTGATGATTGTGGCTTGATAGTCGGAGTGAAGGAGATTTATACACCGAAAAGTGAACCGGAAAACAAAGTGATTATTTATCCCAATCCGGCGAAGGATCGGTTTAAAGTCCAATGCTTAATGTTTGAAGTTGGGGATGCCACAATTGAAGTATTTGACCTGTTTGGCAGGAAGATGGAACAAATAGAGGTTCCAAAAGGGCAAACTGAAATAGAGGTGAATACCAGGGGTTGGAAAAAGGGATTATATATGGTGAGAGTGACAGGAAAAAGCGGGAGGGTTAGTAGCGGGAAGGTGGTGTTAGAGTAAACAATTTTCTATACCATTAACTTAATGCCTGTATTTTTTATTTCCTTAATGAGTGGATTATCGCTGACAAAATCATCTGTATCAAACACATGAGGTTCAATTAATGTTTCTTCACCTTTTCGAAGATTCATAAGTTTTACTTCTGTTTCAAAGTTATTCAATGCCTTATCCAGTATAAGCGCCAGGTCAATATCACTGTCCTTATGAACCTTACCTTTTGCGAATGAACCGAATAAATATGCTGAATAAACATGAATTCGGTTTTCCATTAATTTAGCTAAATAATTATTTGTTATTTTAATAGCGAATTTTTTATCCATTTTCTGAATTCTTTAATTTCTTCAATCCATTTTGTAGTAAATTCTAAAGTGCATAAATTATAGAACTTCGATTTATAATCATCGTATCTGGCATCTATGTTGAAACGGGTAATGGTATCACAAACAACCATTTGTTTTTCTGATAATTGAATTCCTGCCTTTTCAAATATTCGTCTTATATCATGAATGAGTGGTGGATATTTTTTTGTTTTCTTTAAATATACAGCTTTGGCCAGTTTCTCTATAACAAGGTGCCCGATAAATAAAGACCAATGATAGTGTTTTGATTTAAATAAATCTATCATTGTTTGATAATCATTATCCGAACTTTTAATCCAATATTCGAATTGTGCGTTTATATTTATCTTATTATCGTTCATCAAAAACAAAGATAGTATTTTTCCCGGATTCGCTGATTTTAAAGATACCCCCCCTATGCGTAGTTTGCAACTACGCTTTTTTATTACTCCCTGCTGCTCCCCGACTTACATTTCACGACGGCCATCCTTCCAGGACTTGTTCGTCAGCGAGACGGGTACCGGACTAAAAACGAACGACATTTTTCAAATGCAGTCCTTTTTTCGACCCGCTGAAAGCTTCGCCCCACAAGCCAACCCGGTAGCCCGTTCAGCGGGTCAGGGGGCTTCCGACCCGCTAATTCGTCCCGGAGTTAGCGGATCGAAAAATAAAGACCAATCATTTTATTGGTTTGCCAAACAAACTCTTGTCACGGTATTCATTAAACCCCATCCGGGGTTATTCAGGTTCAATAACTTCGTGATTTGGTGTCTTCATTACTCCGTATCGCTAATTATGGATATTCCAAACCTGCAAAACAGTTTTATTGACCGGATATGATTATTTTTGAAAATTAAGAGGATTGGCCAGATTAGCTCTGGCATAAGTCAGTATCGCACAGGGCCGACGTATCTTGCACCACATAGAGGTTCGCCAAATGTATTAACTCATTGTATAAATAAATCACGGAGTGATTTAATACGAATAGCCACAGGTGCAACCTGTGGGAAAAAGTGCACATAAAAAAACCCCGGAAGGGGTTTAATAAATATTGAACCCACACGTGCGGGGTTCTGATTTTCCTGTTGGGTTTCCCCGCATTTCATACGGGACTATTCTATTCAATCCCCTCCTGCCACTTCTCAATTTCTTCCACCTGAACAGCCGGGATGTCCAGTTTGTTTTTCTTGCGGTAGCCGTTCAGTTTTTGCTGAACGGCTGTGGGTTTGGCTTCCTTCAGTTGGGCAGGTGTGGCAAACCCGGCTGCCATGATATGTTCGGCCCATTGCTCCGGTATGCCAAGAGCAACAAAGTCCTGCAGGGTGATCACTTTTTTCTTCTTTTCGGGCCGCATCTGCGGGAAGAAGATCACCTCCTGGATGGAGGGTTGGTTGGTCATGAACATCACCAGCCGGTCAATGCCGATACCCATCCCCGAAGTCGGGGGCATACCGTATTCAAGGGCACGCACAAAGTCCATGTCAATCCACATGGCTTCGTCGTCGCCTTTTTCTGCCAGCCGTACCTGTTCCTTGAACCGCTCAAGCTGGTCAATGGGATCGTTCAGCTCGGTGTAGGCGTTGGCCAGTTCCTTGCCGTTGACCATCAGCTCGAAACGCTCGGTCAGCTCCGGGTTTTTACGGTGACGCTTGCACAGGGGCGACATCTCCACCGGGTAATCCATAATGAATGTGGGCTGAATGAAGTTGGGTTCGCACTTCACGCCGAAGATGGCATCTATCAGTTTCCCTTTCCCCATTGACGGGTCGGTTTCAATGCCCAGCTTGTCGCAGGTTTCACCCAATTGTTTTTCATCCATTTCACTGACGTCAATGCCCGTATATTCTTCGATGGCTCCCAGGATAGTCACCCGCCGGTAAGGCGCTTTGAAATTTATCAGGTTGTCGCCGATCTGCACTTTGGTTGTCCCGTGCACATCCAGTGCGATCTTTTCAACCATCTTTTCGGTCAGCTCCATCATCCAGAAATAATCCTTGTAAGACACATAGATTTCCATCTGGGTGAATTCGGGATTGTGGTACCGGTCCATGCCTTCATTGCGGAAATCTTTGGCAAATTCGAACACTCCTTCGTAACCGCCGACGATGAGCCGTTTCAGATACAGTTCATCGGCAATGCGCAGGTAAAGCGGGATATCGAGGGCGTTGTGATGGGTGACGAACGGCCTGGCTGCCGCCCCTCCCGGGATAGGTTGCAAAACGGGCGTCTCCACCTCAAGGTATCCCTTTTCGTTCAGGAACTCCCGCATGGAACGGATGATCTGCGCCCTTTTGATAAAAGTGTCTTTTACGTGATCGTTGACGATCAGGTCCACATACCGCTGGCGGAACCGCTGGTCAGGGTCGGTGAAAGCATCATATATTTTTCCGTCTTTTTCCTTGACGATGGGCAGAGGCCGGAGCGATTTGGAAAGCACTTTGAATTCAGTGACATGAATGGTGATCTCGCCCATTTTAGTGATAAACACATATCCTTTCACCCCGATGAAATCGCCGATATCGAGCAGACGCTTGAACACGGTGTTGTACATAGTTTTGTCCTCGCCGGGGCAGATGTCGTCCCGCTTGAGGTATATCTGGATGCGTCCGGTGTGGTCTTTCAGTTCGGCAAACGAAGCAGCGCCCATGATGCGGCGGCTCATGATCCGTCCGGCAAAGCTGACGTCCTGGTACATTGTGTTGTCCTTCGGAAAATTTTCAAGGATCTCTTTCGCCGTCACATTTACCGGGTATTCTTCCTGCGGATAGGGATTGATCCCCAGTTTTTTCAATTCGGCCAGCGCCTGCCGCCTGATCTGTTCCTGTTCGCTCAATTGCATGCTCATGGGTCAAAAAAATTTTTGCAAAGATATTTAAAACGGACAATCCCGCACCGGCGACTTTAGTCGCCATGAGGGGATGAATGCTGAAATGTTTTTTACGGCGACTAAAGTCGCCGGTACGGTGAGCGGGACAAAAATAATGAGTATATCAAAAAAAAGCCGTCTCGTTCCAAACAAGACGGCTTCATATTTTCAGAAAAGAAAGTGTTATTTATTCAGCAGGACTTTCCTGACCACTTTCTGATTTTGGTCACTGATCACCACGAAGTAAACTCCTTCAGGCTGTGATGACAAATCAATGCGGAGCGAAACATCTCCATTGATATTCACACCTGCCTTTGTGTAAACTTCTTTGCCGAGAACATTCAGCACTTTCAGATCAGCGTTGGTGAATTCTTCAGCACGGATATTGACATTCAGAATCCCATTTGTCGGGTTAGGGAACAACTCAAGTCCGATCCCTTCGTTTTCGCCGATACCGGTACATTCATCCACTGTAATCGTGTAATCGGCCGAGTTTTCACATCCGTTTTCATCTGTGTAGGTGTAAGTTACAACATGTTCGCCAACGCCGGCCTGTGTAGGGTGGAAATATTTACCTTCGGTAACATAATCTCCCGAATACTCACCGCCTTCGGGCCTCCCTTCGGTTAACAGATACGGATCATCACCTTTGTTGCAGAGATTGGGAACATCATCCCAATAGACATTCGGTATGCTGTTTACAGCGATATAATCTGCAATGAAAAGAGTGTCAATATCTGTCCCGTCAGAAGCAATCAACTGAACGTCAAAAGTTCCTTCATTAAGATAAGTTACTACAGGATTTTGGTCTAATGAAGTTTCCGGTATCCCTCCTTCAAAATACCAGTTCCATGAAATTGGGTCTCCACCGGTACAATCGTCATAGAAATGAACGACGGCAGGTGCACCACAGAAGGTAGTATCATCGGCATAGAAACCGGCCTGGAAACCACCGCCACCGCCACCGCCAAGATCAGTGAGCATTACTTTGGCCGTGTGTTGATTGAATTTGTTTCCGTCATCCTGAATGAAAGCCACAAGTTCACACTCATTGATGTCCCATGAATTGTCGAATGTAAAGCTCAATTCAACTTCCTGGGTGTCACCACTGGTGAAATCGACTGTTGTACCGTTGGCATCGGGAACCATCAGACGGTTCACAAAGTTGACTTCCGACATTCCCTGCCAGTTGTAAGGTATGTGGGATTCTGTCAATGCCAGACGTACTTTCAGTGTACCTCCCGAATAAACGGCTACCTTGGTCACCGTTACCGTAATGCTGTAATCGTCCCCATCGCTGCTGCCTGAAATGGAAATATCAAAATCAGTTTGAATAGCCATCCTGGCATTGACTTTAGCAATGTACTGGGGATACATTGACTGTGTATGGCTCCCGCCGACTATTACGCCCCATTTACCATCAAAATTAGCCGTTGGATAGCCGGTAATTCCATAGTAACTGTTTCGTGCGTTGGAGTATGTGTTGGCAAACGGATCACCATTGTGGTTTTCAACAATACCAACAGGATCACCGTTGGCGTCCAGGTCATCGGCGCCCATGGCAGCTCCCGGACAATAATAACACCATGTCCCTGTTCCAATCTCGACCAGGACCAATTCCCTGTCAATCTGTGCAAACAGACCAGAAAGGGTAAAGATCGCGGCAATTGTAATAATTAACTTTTTCATTAGTCATGTGTTTAATTAAGGGTTCTGAATTTTTATTACAAAGATAATATACAGATTATCATCTGACAATTATTTTTCTGCTGTTTATGTTATTTTTACCTTTTATAAATAGTTGGTAAATACCTGATGACAGTTGGCTTAAGTCTATTTTCAGTTTTAAATTACCATTGATTTTCAGGTTTTCAATCCTGTAAACTTCCGATCCCATTTCGTTGTATATGATTATGTCAGCCACATCATCTTCAACAGCATTCAGGTCAAGGTAAAATTCACCGTTGTTCGGATTGGGATAAATTGACAACGAAATATTATTTTTCAATTCGTCAATTCCAGTACAATTCAAAACGCCGATCATTACCGTATCTGAATTTACACAACCGTTCTTCCCATAAACAGTAACACTGATTTCACGGTCGCCATATCCATCAAACAACGTTGTGGAGTCAACGGTGATGGTATTATTCGTGTCGCCTGTTGACCAAAGGTATTTGGCTCCCTGGTCTCCGGCATACAAGACTTTAAAACCGTTTCCGCAAATAGTGGTATCATTCCCCAGATCAACTTCCGGTAAAGGTTTTAAGTTGACAAAGATGGAATCGGAAGCTACATAATTTGTACTGTCGCTTGACATTTCAACAATATACCAGGCAGATGTTTCAGGAGTAATTGCGGGGTTCTGCTCACCGGAAGTAAAACCTTCAGGGCTGGAATGCCAGCTAAATACAGGATTGTAATATTCTCCGTGAGGTGTAGCAGTCAACTGGGTGCTTTCCCCAATACAGATGGATGCCGTATCATTTACAATTATTGAAGTAGCACCGGCAGCCACTGCTGTTGTTGTTATTTCCAGTGCAAGGTCCACACTTACCTCATTCAGGTTAGGGTCATTGGAAGAAAAAGTGGCTGTTGCCGTGTAAAAACCCGGTTCCATGTTGGTTGCATCAAAATTAACAGCAACCAATGTGGTATCGCCAGGCTGAACGGTGTCCTTAAGAGGGGTTATATCCATCCAGCTTGTTACATTGACCGAGTAATCTTCCACCTCGCCCCATGTGCTGTACCCGCACGGCATGAGGTCGCCGGTGTATCTCAACCGGATACGCATACGTGTTGCTCCTGTTTTTGCTCCAAATGGCGGAGTGATGGTGGCAGTATAAGGCCCCAGGCCGGGGCTGCCTTCAAAAACGATCAAACCGTCATCAAATTCTTCATTCTGGTTCCAGTCAATCCATGCGCCACACTGGTCAGCATCATAAGGATTACCGTTCACTACGGTTATCTGATAAGATTTTCCCAGTTCCATATTGGTTGAAAGGTTTGTGTAATCGGCATAGTTGTTTGACCCTGTCGTGTTATCAATATCACCAACGGTAACTTGTTTAATGTATTCGGCACCCCCGCCTCCGGCATTGCAATACTCTTGAACATCACGGTTATCATTTTCAATAAATGCGGAAATATTGTAGATCAGATCCAATTGTCCTATGTTGATAACAGTGATATATTTCGTGGAGGAAGAATCAACTGTAAGGTGTTCGGATAAACTTAAAGGTAACACACTGATAAGGGCGTCTCCCCATTGTAAATTTGTTGCTGCCGATCCGGATTCAAGATCCCCGTCATAAAAAGCGGTGACTTGGTACAGATAATAACCGTAATCGGGCAGTATCTCACTGAAAGTAGTATCTGTGGTTGTGCCAACCAGTTCGCCGTCCCTGTAAATATTAAAATTGAGGAAACCTTCCATTTCTTCGTACGACCAGATCAGGTCTGCTTGTCCGGTTTCGAACGTGACGATTCCTGAAAGATCGCTCGGACGATTTAAAGGATTGGTTTCATAGGGAGATGTAAATGACATAACATAACCTAAACGATTATCCGCCCAAACGGGATAAACCCAGCCTTCCGAAGCGGAAATACCCAGGTAATCGCCAAAATAGCCGCCTGCCAATCCAGGAATGGGTGAAGGTGTAAATGAAACGTCGCTTACTTTGAAATCTTCCCATGTTTGGCCTCCGTCTTCCGAGTTGGCGCAAAAGACTTCACATTGTGTACTTCCCACATTACGGTCATCGTAAAAAACAAGACTCACAACGCCATTATAAGCATCCACACAAATCCACGGGAAATAGTGTTCTTTCCCTTGTCCAACAGGATCCTGATTTACGCGAATCGGATCTGACCATGTATCACCGTTATCGGAAGATTCAATGACATAAACATCAATATCATTTCCGGTATTGACACCGGGTACGCCGATGTTGGCCCAGGTAACGTAAATGGTTCCGTTGTATGACCCGCCGCTGATATCCACCGCAGCAGAAGGGAAAGAATTTACACGCATATTTTTTGAGGTCTTGGTTGTGCGAATTCCACGGATATTTTCAATGATCCGTTTAGCCGGTTCCCAGGTTACGCCACCATCGTAGGAAACAGCCATGCCTATGGCAGTTTCATCTGTCGGCCAGCCGTCGTAAATAGCCCAGACGGCATATACTTCACCATTCGGGCCGGTGCTGATGTTAACCCCCTGATTATGGCTTCCCGCATTGACCGCCGAACTGATTACAACACCATTTGACCAGGTTACCCCATTGTCGGTTGAATAAGATAAAGAGATTTCAGTATCGCCAGCTCCCCCAAAATTTGTCCATGCCACATAAAGATTTCCTTCGTACGGGCTGTCAGGGCTGTTGTCAATCCACATGTGATTTTTGTCAGCCAATTGCCCGGGATTAGGAGCCACCGTTTTTCTTGTCCAGTTTTGCCCCTGGTCGTTGGAAAAGGAAATGCCCTGTCCACCTGAATTGCTGATGTAGTTAATATACCACCTTCCGTTCAGGCCGATGGCGGCAGCGGGGTCACCTGAATTGCTTCCCCCGGCACCCTGAATTTCTCCTCCCCAGGTTTCACCAAAGTCAAATGTGTAAAGGTCATTGGCCCCGTATAGAACACCGACGGGATTTTGTGTTGAATTGTTGGAATTCAAAACCGTTGCATTATCCTGCGGGTCAACGAAGATCGAATTTTCACTTTGAGTGGAATTAATATCGGTTACCGGAACATCGGGAGAATCATCCGTAATTACACTGAAAGCTTTGATTTTACTGCCAGTGTATATGGCCGGTTTTGCTTTAACATCGGGATTGAATGGTAAATAACCCGCTTCGGCCATTTTTACCCAATAGTTCAGGTTATCAATTTTCGTATTGACTTTACTGCTTTTTTCATGTTCTGATTCGGAATTGTTGCTGATAGCCCAGTCGAGACTGAATGCAAAAACTACTATTAAAATAATAGTGATTGAGAGTACAAATTTTTTCATATCAAATTGATTAATGGTTACTTTAATAATTGGTGGTCTAAAATAATAATAATAACCATACTGACAAGATGTTTTTTTAAAAGGTTGTCTGAATTTAACAAAAAAGGGCGCTGAAGAGCGCCCTTTTTCAATGATTAAATAGCATTAAACAATTATCTGTTCACTATGATCTTACGGTTTGTTACATAATTATCGCCAACGATAAACAGGGAATAAACACCATTAGCCATTTGCGATAAATCAATCTGCCGGGTTAAAGTTCCGTTTATTTCAATGTTTTCCAGATTATACACAATCCGGCCTGTAACGGAAACAATTTTCAGGCTGATTGTCTGACCGCTTTGGCTCTCAATTTTCAGGTTAAATATACCCTTGTTCGGGTTGGGGAAGATTTCGATACCAAGGTTGGCATTTTCTTCACCAATGCTTGAACAATCTTTAATATCAATGGTTAAAGTATCGCTGTTCTGGCAACCCTCGGTATTTGTAACCAGACAGGAAAAATCCTGATTGCCAATTGAATAATCTTCGCCGTAAACGGTGATCATTCTGGTTGTCTCACCAGTTGACCATAAGTATTCAGCACCATCTTCACCGGCATCGAGAGTGATTTCACCATTATGGCAGATCACGGTATCAGGACCCAGGTCAACTACGGGTAATGGAGCAAAATTAAGCATAATGGTATCGCTTGTTGAACAACCGCTGTCATTGGTTACGGTTACCCAGAAATCAGTTGGACCTGATCCGGTGGCCGAAATTGTCTGGGAAGTTTCACCGGTTGACCAAAGGTACTGATCCCCCGGATTACCTGCATCCAGTTCATATTCGCTGATCCCGCACAATACCTGATCATCACCCAGATCAACCACAGGTGAGGGATTCACCGTTACAACGACTGTATCGGTCAGGGTTATGATTCCGTCATTGACAGAAACGATGTAAGTTGTTGTAACATCAGGAGAAGCTACGGGACTTTGTTCCCCGGATGAAAATCCTTCGGGAACAGAAGTCCAACTGAACGTGTAAGATCCTGTGCCGCCAACCGGTGTTACACTTAATTGTGTTTCATCACCCTGGCAAATGGTTTCCGGTGAAGCCGATGCGGTAATCTCAAGGTCAGTAACATACATTGTAACATCAACATTATAAACGGGATGATCCAGGTCGTTGGTAGTGAACTTTATTGTTTCCTGATAAGTTCCTATTTCCAAATCTGTCGCATCAAATTTTACGATTGAGATAATTGAATCTCCGGGCTCAATGGTTCCGTTGTCCGGATTAAGGCTCAGCCAATCTGCCAGCAAAACAGTATAGTCTTCAACTTCTCCGTGAGGTGTGTCACCGGTTGCTGACATGGTTTCCCCGGGACCTGCCAGCCGCACCCGCATTCTTGTTAAACCCTGCATACTTCCTTTCGGGGGTGTGAGGGTTCCTTCAAAAATGGAATTGCCTTCGTTGGCATTCAATACTACCGCGGGTTCATCAAATATACCGTTTTGATCATAATCAATCCAGATGGCAACCCGGTCTCCGGCGTAAGGTCTTTTGACTTCCACCTGAACGGGATAGGATTGTCCTGTTTTCAATGAAGCATACATGGTTGTAAAATCCGCGTAATTGTCATCACCGGAAGTATTATAGAAATCACCGATTCTGACACCGTGAATAAATTCATCACCCCCCCCTGATGCTGCTTCGTAAGTCGCCTCATTGCGGTTGAATAAAAAGGGAGACAATGAAAAATTGAGGTAGAGCACTCCGGTGTTTTTAATGGTTATGTTTTGGAAAGCACTGTCATTGACATAGACAACTGCTGTTAAAGTATCCGGTATGATTTCAATTGTTGAGGTACCATACTGGGTTTCAACCGAAGCAGGAGATGATTCATTTGTTCCGCCATAATAGGCAGTTACATCATAGGTGTAATAATCATAAAACTCGAGCGTATCAGTGAAATAGGTCGTATCGGCGTCTCCTATGTATTCATCGTTTCTGTATATTTTGAAATTTTGAAATCCGTTTGCGCTTTCAAAATCAAATTCCCAGGTGAGGTTACAAACCCCTGTTTCCTGGTCCACATCTGCCAGTAGTGTTGTTGGTGACAGGATATTGATTGTCTGGAAAGCGGAAACATAAGTTTTTGCTGACCCCGTACGATTATCTGTCCAGCATGGATAAACGGTGCCGTTCAAGGCGGTTATTGCAATGTAATCACCGAAATACCCTGATGCAAGTCCGGGTATTGGCGAGGGGGTAAATGTTACATCACTTACCTGAAAGTCTTCCCATGTGTTTCCGGCATCACTTGAAAGGGCCACCCATGTCTGAGCCTCCTGGGGTTGTATATCACGGTTTGTATAGAAAACCACACTGAGCATACCATTGGAAGGATCACATGTGATCCATCCGAAATAATTTGCGTTTCCGGCACCTTCTTCATCCTGGTTGACGCGAATCGGGTCAGACCAGGTAGCACCGTCGTCTTCGGAACGGATCATATAGACACTTCTGTCGCTACCGGTGTTAACACCCGGTTCTCCGACATTTGTCCATGTAACATAAATGTTACCACTGTTGGAACCGTCACCGTTATCCACAGCCATTACAGGGAAAGAGTTCACCCTCATGTTCTGCGGCACACCTGAGCTTCTTATACCGCGGATATTGGTGATTATGGTAGTTGCCGTTTCCCATGTATCACCGCCATCGGTAGATTTCGTAAAGCCGATGGCTTTTTCATCGCCACCACCGTAATAAACAGCCCAAACAGCATAAACTTCACCGTTGGGGCCGGTGCTGAGATTCACACCCTGATGGAAACCACTGGTGCCACTACTGATATTCATAATAGCCGACCATGTATCACCATTATCGGTTGAGCGGGAAAGGACAATATTTCCCTGATTTGGCCCACCGAAATCAGTCCATGCATCGTAAAGGTAGTTCTCATAAGGGCTACCTTCCTTATTGTCAATCCACATGTGGTTTTTATCTGCCAACTGTCCGGGATTGGGGGCCACGGTTTTTTTAGTCCAGGTTTCTCCCTGGTCATCGGAGTAGGAAATGCCTTGGCCGCCGCCCGTTGAAATGTAACCGACATACCAGCGGCCGTCAGTTCCTATAGCCGTTGTGGGGTCACCGCTGTTGTTACCGCCTGCACCTTGAATCTGACCCTGAAAAGTTTCACCCGAATCAAAGGTGTACAAAGCGTCTGCACCGTAAAATCCCGGAGGTCCTGAATTATTGGAATTCAAGGCCGTGGCATTGTCATTCGGATCAACGAAAATAGAATTTTCACTTTGCTGGGCACTTTCGGTTGTTACAGGCACATCCGGAGAGTCATCATTGGCAACCATGGGTGAGTGAATTTTGCTGCCATTGTAAATGGCTTTGGGTACTTCAACAACCGGGTTGAGTTCTGCCAGGCCAAGCTTGGCCATTTTGATCCAGTAACCGTTGTTATCAATTCGATAATCCACTTTTGCCCTCCGTTCCCGTTCTGTGGGGGAGGAATCACTAATGGCCCAGTTGATACTGAATGCAACAAGGCCAAAAGTTAAAATAAAAATTAAGAGTCTGGGTTTCTTCATAATTAAAAATCTAATTGAAAAAAAGATAAAAATTCCGTTTATTTAAACGGGTGCCAAAGTTAATATTAAATGTTGTTGGAACTAAATGTTAACTTGTTTTTAACATTTCCATTATGAATAAATTTTAATTTCCGACTCATGATTAAGTACTCGCAGCCCGTTCATAGCCAGTGCTTTCATTTCATCTTCCCCGGGATAAACATGGACAGGAGCAAGGCGGTGGCAGTAAGAAATGATCTCATTGGTAAAATATTTATCATGGGCAATGCCGCCTGTTATCAGAATGCCATCCACCTGAAAATCAAGCACGGCTGCCATAGCGCCGATCTCTTTAGCTACTTGGTAAGCCATACCGTCATAGATCAGTTTTGAATATTCATCGCCTGCAGAAATGCGTTTTTCCACTTCCAGCGCATTGTTGGTGTTGAGGTAAGCCAACAACCCACCTTCCCCCTTGATCATTTTCAGCACCTCTTCCAATGAATATTCTCCGCTGTAACATAGCCGGACAAGATCGCCCACGGGCAAAGTTCCGCTCCGCTCGGGAGAATACGGCCCGTCACCGTCAAGCCCCTGGTTCACATCCACCACCCTTCCTTTTTTGTGAGCACCAACGGTTATTCCTCCTCCGAGGTGGACTACGATCAGGTTAAGGTCTTCATACTTTCTTAAAATCTGTTTGGCATGTTGCCTGGCAATGGCTTTTTGATTCAATGCATGGAAAATAGAACGTCTGGACAGTTTGGGATGACCCGATAAACGTGCCAAGTCGTTTAGCTCGTCAACAACAACAGGATTGGCAATATAAGCTTTGGCATCAGGCAATGACTTTGCAATATCGTAAGCGATCAGCCCACCCAGGTTGCTGGCATGTTCACCGTAAGCACACGATTTGAGATCATTGATCATTTTTTGGTTTACCGCATACACACCCGATTCAACCGGTTTTAAAAGACCGCCTCGTCCCATCACAATCCGGATAACAGAAAGGTTGACGTCTTCTTCCTGCAGTTGTTTAAGGATCAGGCTTTTCCGGAAAGAAAACTGATCGATCATTTTTGGATAATCTTCCAGCTCTTCTTTGGTGTGATGAATGGTTTGAATAAACACAGGACTGGTACCCTCGAACAGAGCAAACTTTGTGCTTGTTGACCCGGGATTGATGACCAGTATCTGATTATTATCCATTTGACAAAGGTAAAAAAAGCTTTGCGTTGAACGGGCGGAACGGCGACCCCGGCAAAAGCCGGTTTTCAGGTCATAAAGTTCCGAAAGAATTTATTTCTTTTTCAAATTATATTAAAAATTAATTAATGGCAGCGGCCAGGGCAATGGAAAGAAACTTACTTTTTTCGGCATCTCCCCGTGAAGTAAGTACGATCGGTACTGTAGCCCCCATGATCAGGGCAGCCGAAGTAGCACCACCGAGGAAATTCAACGATTTATAAAGAATATTCGCTCCGTCAATGTTGGGTGCAAGAATAATGTCCACATCGCCGGCTACCTCGCTGGTTATGTTTTTTATTTCGGAAGCCCGCTTTGAAACGGCACCGTCAATGGCCAGCGGCCCGTCAATGATGCAGCCTGTGATCTGTTTCCTGTAGTTCATCATCGAGATGGTGGCAGCATGCATAGTTGCCTCCATCCTCGGGTTGATTGTTTCAACGGAACCTACAACTGCAACTTTCGGGTTGGGATTTCCAATTTTGTGAAACAACTCAACGGCATTTTTTATGATGTTTATTTTCTCCATCAGATCGGGAGCCACATTCATAGCTGCATCGGTAACTCCGAGCAACTTATGATAATAAGGGGTTTCGAACAATGCCACATGACTTAATAAGGCCCCTTTACGCAAGCCTTTTTCCTTTTCAAGGACGGCATGCAGCAACACGCCGGTACTCACAAGGCCCTTCATCAGTATTTCGGCCTTTCCTTTTCGTACCATACGGACAGCTTTTGCCGACGCTTCCCTTTTATCGGGGATATCTATAATTTCGTAACCCGAAATATCGAAATCAATTTTTTCAGCGATTTCCAGGATGCGGTGTTTGTCACCAACAAGCATGGGTTCCACAATCCCTTTTTCCGTTGCATTTTTCAAAGCTTCCAGCACATCGTGATCTCCTGCTGCCGCCACGGAAATACGACGTGTGGTTTTATTTTTGGCGATTTCAACCAGTTCATCAAGTTTTTTTATCATGTCATAAAGAATAAAAATTATTTTTAAATCTAATTTACGTCCTGAAAACCAGCATATTAATTATAAATTCCGGTCTTTTCAAGAAGGGCTCAAATGTACGATTTATGGCGGAGGTATTAAAATCTTTTGTTAACTATTTAACAAAAATCAAATTAACGTGGTTCAGCGGATGGGATTCAAAAAACTTTGGGTGCAGTGAGCTTTTCAGGTTTGTTTAATTTTGCAAACCATCGTTCGGGTAAAATTATGAAAAGGAAAAAGATATTGTTTGTTTGTTTGGGTAACATTTGCCGCTCACCCAGTGCCGAAGCTGTTTTCAAAGGATTGGTTGAAAAACGGGGAGAAAGTCAGCGGTTTTTTATTGATTCTGCAGGTACGGACGACTGGCACCGTGGCGAGTCTGCCGACAGGCGCATGCAAAAACATGCAGTGAAAAGGGGATATAACCTCACTTCCATAAGCAGGCCTTTTGAAACAGCAGATTTTGACAGGTTCGACATGATTATTGCCATGGACGACGACAACATGTATGAGTTGAAAAGAAAAGCCCGCAGCAAAACGGATATGGATAAACTTTATCTGATGACGGATTTTTCGAGCAAATTCAAATACGATCATGTTCCCGATCCCTATTTTGGTGGTGATGAAGGTTTTGAACTGATACTCGATTTGCTGGAAGATGCGGGTGAAGGGTTGTATGAGTTTGTGAATGGGAAGGAGGGGGAATTGTGATTAGCGATTTGTGAATCAGGATTGACGACTGAAGGCTGATGATTGAGGACTGACGACTGAAGACTCTACGTTATACAGGCTTTTCGTGTTTTATCATTGTACGGTATAAATCCATAACGAGG
>CAZMOS010000001.1:0-16314 GCA_964567945.1 uncultured Lentimicrobiaceae bacterium | reverse complement strand
ACGTTATACAGGCTTTTCGTGTTTTATCATTGTACGGTATAAATCCATAACGAGGCAGGAAGTGACAATTTTGTGATTTTCGTTTCTTCGTTTATGAATAATGGCTCCCGTGCGTTGCCCCAGAAAAAAAGCGCCCACCAGAAAAACATAAGTGTACCATGCAAACCCTATGGGGGTCATGAAGCGTAAGGCTATGATAAAAGGAACGGGAATATGGACGGCCAGCACCCATTGCCAGCCGAATTTTTTAACATTTACCCGCCAGTATCCAAACGGAATATTGAATACAAAGACAAAAATCGTCACCCACATCAACACAGTAACCATTGTTCCTGATAATAATTATTCGGCAGGCAAATTTCGCATTTTTTCGGATAAGATCGTCCGGGTTACGGATCATCTTCCATCAACTTTTTAGTGTTCCGTCCATTATCGAATACAGGGAAAGATTCTAACTATCTGGACAGGGGTGCGTTCTACTGTTAAACTTTGTTAAATATAGGGTTTAATCCTTTACATTTTTTTAAAAAACTGCCAACTTGCGCCGGCTTTTTCAAAAACGATTGACTGTTAAAATAAAACATTATGGACATAATTGTTGAGAATCTTACCAAGAAATACGGAACACAAAAAGCAGTTGACAACATTTCGTTCAGGGTTAAGACCGGAGAAGTGCTGGGTTTTCTCGGGCCGAATGGCGCAGGAAAAACCACTACAATGAAAGCAATTACCACTTTTCTTATTCCAGATGACGGAAACATCACGATAGGAAACCTGAATGTTTATGACAACCAGGAAGAGGTTAAGAAGCGGATCGGTTATCTGCCTGAAAACAACCCGCTTTACGAGGATATGCCGGTCATTGATTACCTGCATTTTGTAGCCCGTATCGAGGGTGT
The DNA here is from genome assembly GCA_964567945.1 of uncultured Lentimicrobiaceae bacterium. Classification (GTDB taxonomy): domain Bacteria; phylum Bacteroidota; class Bacteroidia; order Bacteroidales; family F082; genus JAADID01. The sequence goes on along the minus strand of CAZMOS010000001.1, from coordinate 15,415 downwards.
TGAAAAATCCAAAATCCTCGAAAAGGTGCGTGAAGTGATTGACATTTGCGGTATCGAAGACGAGAAGCACAAAAAGATCAATGAACTTTCAAAAGGTTTCAAGCAGCGTGTTGGCCTGGCACAGGCACTTATCCACGATCCGGAGATACTCATCCTTGATGAGCCCACCACCGGCCTTGACCCGAACCAGATCATTGAAATACGTGAACTGATCAAAAAGATCGGAAGAGAGAAAACCGTTATTCTCAGCTCACACATCCTGGCTGAGGTGGAGGCCACCTGTGACCGCATCATGATCATTAATAACGGAAAAATTGTCGCTGACGGGACGTCCCGGGAACTGAGAAAACAGGCACAGGGAAAAGAAATTCTGAAGGTGTCCATCGAGGACGGTGACATCAATGACATATTTGAAGCCCTGCAAAAACTGGAAGAAACGGAAATAGTGGATTTCATAGACAAGTCTTCCAGTACGTTTGAGGTTCAGAGTAAAAATAGGAAAAGTTCACGCCGTGCCATTTTCGACCTGTGTGTGAAAAAAGGTTGGAAACTCACCCAAATGACCTTTGTGGAAACCAAACTGGAAGATGTGTTCCGTGAATTGACAATGAATTAATCATAAAAAGAAAAATCACCATGGAAAAAATATGGATCATTACCAAACGAGAATTGCAAGCTTATTTCGATTCGCTCATGGCGTATATCCTGCTTGTCCTGTTTTTAGGGTTCAGCGGTTTTTTCACCTGGATCTATGGCAGCGATATATTTTTCATCAAGCAGGCCAGCCTGGAAGTATTTTTTAACATTGCCTACTGGACATTGTTTTTCTTTATCCCGTCACTGACCATGCGATTGCTGTCCGAAGAAAACCGCTCGGGCACCATCGAGCTGCTGCTCACCAAGCCGGTTTCCAACTGGCAGGTGATCATGGGAAAATTTCTGGCCACGCTGCTCCTGATCATCATTGCCCTTGCCCTCACTATTCCTTATTACATTACGGTAGCCAACCTGGGCAACATTGACAACGGCCAGGTTTTCAGCGGCTATCTGGCGCTCATCCTGTTCAGCGCCATGTATATCAGCATCGGACTTTTCACCAGCAGCTTTACGAACAATCAAATTGTCAGCTATTTGCTCACACTGTCTATCGGAATATTTTTCCAGGTCATCTTTCAGATGATGAGCAGTAATTTTTCGGGGATCATCGGCCGCGTTTTGAGTTTTCTGGCCGTTGGCACCCATTTCGAATCCATGGCCAGGGGCGTGATTGATTCACGGGACCTGATCTACTTTTTAATTTTCATTTTTTACGGCCTGGTCTTATCGGAGACCATGCTGATCAGAAAAAGGTACAATTAACAAAGTAACTTAAAAACAAAAGAAATGAAAAAGAAATCATATACTTCGTCCATACTGTTACTGACGTTTATATTGATAGTGATTGCGGTCATTTCCGAAAATTATTTTTTCAGGATTGACCTGACCGAAGGACGTCAATATTCATTGAGCAGGGCAACAAAAGACATATTAAAAAACCTGGACGAGCCGGTGACGGTCACCGCCTGGTTTACAAAAGACCTGCCCCCCAATCTCGACAAGGTAAGGCAGGATTTCAAGGATATGCTTATCGAATACAACAGCTTGTCGAAAGGAAAAGTTGTTTATGAATTCAAAAACCCCGGCAAAGATGACCAGTCCGAAGCCGAAGCCATGAAAAAGGGTGTTCGTCCCGTACTTTTCAATGCGCGTGAAAAAGACCAGGTCAAGCAACAAAAAATTTACATGGGCGCCGTGGTTCAGATGGGAGATGAATCGGAGGTCATTCCGTTTATCAGCCCCAACAGCAGTATCGAATACGACCTTTCCACCGCCATCAAAAAGCTGAGCGTAAAAAACAAACCCCTGATCGGCTTTATCCAGGGGCAGGGAGAACCGGGTATCAATGAATTTCAGCAGGCCATGCAGGAACTTCAGGTATTGTATAATGTGCGACCGGTTTACCTGACCGATACCACCAAAAACCTGAATGATTACAAAACGCTGGCCATCATTGCCCCGAAAGATTCATTCAACATCAGGCAGTTGAAGCTTCTGGATAATTACCTTGACCAGGGAGGAAACCTGTTTATCGGCATGGATCGTGTGAAGGGAGACCTGCAAACTTTATCGGGAACGGCAGTAAATACCGGGCTTGAAGGATGGCTGCGCAAAAAAGGCCTCGAAGTCGGTGACAGTTTTATCGTGGACGCCCGCTGCGGTACGATTGCCGTCAGTCAGCAAAGTGCCGGATTTACGATGACTACACAAATACAGTTTCCTTACCTTCCGGTGCTTTCTAATTTTGCCGATCATCCCGTTACCAAAGGCCTGGAAGAGTTATTCCTGACTTTTGCCAGCCCGCTGAACTATTACGGAGATTCAACCTACAGATTTACGCCACTGGTTATGACTTCGGAACAATCCGGGACAGAACCTGTGCCCGTGTATTTCGATATCAACAAAAGGTGGACACGTACGGATTTCAAGGATCATTCACTGGTTGTTGCCGGTTTGCTTGAAAAGCCGAACAGCGGTCGTATCATCGTGATCAGTGACGGAGAGTTTGCGGTGAATGGCCCGGGAAGACGCGCCCGCCAGGTGCAAAAGGACAATGTAAACTTCCTGGTGAACAGCATTGACTGGCTTTCGGATGATACGGGACTGATCAACCTGCGGACCAAAGCCATTACTTCCAGGCCGCTTGACCAGGTGAGCGACAGCACAAAATTGTTGCTGAAATGGCTCAACTTCCTGTTGCCGGTATTGCTGGTAATTATTTACGGGCTCATCCGTATTCAGTATCGCAGAAATCAACGAATAAAAAGAATGGAGGAAGGTTATGTTAAGTAAAAACAGTTCAAAAGTATTGTGGATTGTCCTGATCGTCCTGGTCGTTTTATTCCTTATTTTGAAATTTACCGACCGCAGTGAACGAACCTTTCGCGCCGACCTTGTCAATGTGGATACGGCACAAATTGACCAGATCGTCATTTCTCAACCTGCCAGAGGCGAACGGGTGGAGATCAGGAAAAGCAACGGCAACTGGCAGGTAAAAGGCCGTGACCGTTATTTTCAGGCTGATAACCGGAAAGTCAGGTCCGTACTTGCGGAAATATCAACATTGAAACCACAAAGCGTGGCTGCTACTTCGTCGGAAAAATGGAAACAATACAAAGTGACCGATTCACTGGGAACACAGGTGCAGTTTAAAAAAGGAAGCGAAATCAAAGCCGATCTGATTTTGGGTAAAATCAATTTTAAAATGCCTAAAAGCCAAAGTCAGAATCCGTATATGCGTCAGCAACAGGAAATCCTGATGTATGCACGGCCTTATGAGGATGAAAAGGTTTATGTTACCGACGGCATAGTGAAACTGGGGCTGGGCAGCAAAGCGGATGATTTCAGGCAGAAGCTGTTTTGCCAGGTAAATGTGGATGAAATCAAATCGCTGGATTTTTCCTATCCGGGAAAGTCTTCGTTTTCTTTGCAGAAACAGGATAACAAGTGGCTGCTGGACGGCGTCCCGGCAGATTCGGCCAAAACGGTAAACTATCTTCGCAAGCTGTCAAATGCCAGAGGCAGTAAGTTTATTCATGATTTCAATCCCGGCAGGTACAATGTTTACGGGAAGATCACAATCAGCCCAGAAGGAAAGGACCCCGTTGTGCTGACTGCTTATCAAACGGATTCAACGCAATATGTAGTCCATTCTTCGCAGAATGACGAAAGCTATTTTGACGGTAACGCCGGAAAACTTTTCGGGAAGTTCTTTGTGGAGAAAGATGCCTTTGAAGATGGGAAGAAATAAGTAATAACGTCCGTTCGATGTAAGCAGAATTATTATTTAAAAGATAATCCGCTTCTTATCTATTATTAAATTCCTTTTCGTAATCCGGACTCTTCCAGGTATTGCATACTCTGGAAGGTCACAAATCACCGCTCACCATTCATGCTTCACCCCCAGTGGTTCGATGTGGATGGTGGACTCGATGTTCAGTCGCTCGCGGATGGCTTGCTCTATTTTGGTGGCAATCTGGTGGGCCGTATTGATGTCCATTTCTTTCTCAAACTTAATGTGAAAAGTGAGTTCGGTATGTCTTACATAATTATGAATGTGAAAATGATGGGGATGAAGGTCATGCGGATCAGCTTCACGGATGATGGTTTTGATTTGATTCAATAAATCTTCAGGGGGTTCTTCTCCCAGCAATTTGTTGATCGCCTGTTTTATGATTTCATAAGCGGCATAAAAGATCATCAACGAAATAATGATTCCCAACACACTATCAATCCACCAGAAATAATTCCTTAACATGATTCCTGCCAGCACAACCAGTGAGGACAAAGAGTCGGTGCGGTGGTGCCAGCCATCTGCTTTGACCGTGAGGTTTTTTGTTACTCTTCCGATGTAAAACGCATATTGGGCCAGTGCTTCTTTTAAAACAACTGAAATAACCGTAACCACTATGGCAATTGTCCCGAAATGGGCTGCCTCCCTGTTGCTGAAACGAACGGCAGACTCTTTCAGGAATTCATAAGCAATAATTCCAAGCAAAAAACCGATGAAAATAGAGGTAATGTGTTCCCAGCGACCGTGGCCGAAAGGATGTTCCTTGTCAGGTTTTCTGGCAGATAATTTTATTCCGGCAATCACAAAAACGGAACTTAAAGAGTCGGAAAGTGTGTGCCATGCATCGGCGATCAGCGCCACAGAACCGGACACGACCCCTGCCCAGTATTTCAGGCCGAATAAAATAAAGTTGGCGATGATGGAGATCACCCCTTCGGAATAGCTTAATTTGTCATGCTTTGAAAACATTGCCTAATAATATTCCACTTTAATCGCAGGATTTTGATTTTTAAAATCTTCAATCTTCGATTCTTTAATCCCGGTACGATAACATTTCAGATTGGTCAGATTGGGTAATTTTTCTATTCCCTTTAAACTTTTGATATCCGTATTGTTGATAACGAGCGTTTGCAGGTTGATCAGCTTTTCAATCCCTTTTAGTTTTTTAATTTTTGTTCCTGCGATGTTAAGGTATTGCAATTGCGGAAGTTGCAGGATATTCTCCAGGTTTTCAACCGAGGTGTTTTCAATGTTCAGCTTTTTCAATCCATGCATTTTAACAATTTCCGGCATTTCAAAAATCGGATTGTTGGGCACATTCAATTCAACCAGGTTTGGCAGCCCGATAATGGGTTCGATATCTTTGATCTTCGTATTGCTCACAGTCAGCACTTCCAGTTCTTTGAAAATGCTCAATGGGACCAGGTTATAAATATTGTGGTCATCCATGATACTGATCTTATGAAGGTTGACCAGTTTTTGCAGGTTTTCGGCATCATAATTCCCGTCGAATTTCATTTGTTTTTCAAATTCTTTCTCCCATGCCTCATTGAGGCCGTTCCACCATTTTTGTAAAAAATCGCTCTGCCAGATTACGAGACACGCTGGTAGTTTTTTTCTGAATTTGAGCACATTTTGCAGACCTACCTGGGTATGATCACAATATATCTTTTGAAGGCCGGGATTGTTAGCCAACGGAAGCAGGTCGCTTATTTCGGTGTATTTGCAGTTGACCAGTTTCAGGTTAGTCAGTTTATTAAAAGGCTCAAGGCTTGTCACCTCTGTGTAACTAATGTTCAGTTCCTGCAAATTATTCAGTTCGGCCAAAGGGCTGAGGTCGCTTACGTTTGTTGCTTCAAGATTTACCTTTTCCAGCCGGTGCAATATACTGAGCGGTGAAATGTCACGAATCTCATTTAATGTGGACAGGTCAACTTCCGTTATGCTGATGATCCTGTGCAGCTCTTCAGTGGTGATGCTGTCACCTGTTTTCAGCCGTTCTTTGATGAGGTCTTTGTAAACAGACGGAAGGTCTTCCCACCACTGAACAAGTTTATCGGTATTGTAAATAACCAGTACCTGTGGGTTTTCTTCCATGAAGCGGGTTGCTTTTTCCTCATCAATTCCGGAGTTATCACAGTAAATGTATTTTAATGAAGGGAGTCCGGAAAGGGGAGTGATATCGTTCAGTTTGCTGTTGTTTGCCTGTAAGATATGCAGGTTTTGCAGCGAATCCAATGGGCTGACGTCTGTTAGTGTGGTATTGTCAATATTCAGGTTATGCAGGGTGGATAATTCGGATAACGGGGACAGGTCAGTGACAGGCGTTGCGGCGATGTTCAGATCGGTCAATGCCGGTAATTTTGAAAGGGATGAAAGATCCGTTACCTGCGTATGTGACAGGTCCAGGCGGCTTAGGCTGAGTAAGTTCGAAAGAGAAGTGATGTCAGAAACAGGAGTATTGCTCAAATTTAGGATACTCAGATTTTTCAGCCCTTCAATTGTACTAATGTCTTCAACACCGGTATTAGAACAATTCAGTTCTTTCAGACCAGAGGCATAGCGCAAAGGCTCAAGTGAGGTGACTTTTGAGGAAGAACAGTTTATAGAGGTTAGTTTATTAAGGTTTGTCAGTGGCGACAAGTCATTGATCAGTGAGTTGGAAAGGTCAATCTCCATCAGGTCTGTCAGTTCCCTTACCGGGTCCAGGTTGCTCAGTGTCATGTTTCCGGAAATATTCAGGCTTTTTAATCCTTTGAATCTCTCCAGCATGAGATAGATCGTATCCACATTCACAGGGATGGTATCGGTAACCAGCAGGTAATGGATGGTGGTATCAACCACTATCATGCTGAATTCCCTTAATGAATCCGGTACTTTTGAAGGATAAACGGTGTCGCCTTCATAGATCAGCATAGTATCAATTCTGATGTCGGGTTGCCATCTGTTCAGCATCAGTGCACTGTCGGTAAAAGCGGTGATCTTGTAAAAGGGAAGTGTGTCATAGACCAGTGTGGAATCACTGAAAAACGTTTTCCAGCTTTCGGCCATATGCTCCCACCAGTATTTCATTTCTTCGCGCTGGCTGGGTTTCGTGGTGTATATACTGGCTATTTTCAAATCATTTTGCACCGGATCAAGGTTGATCTCAACATAACGTGTCAGATTGTTATCCAGCGTGTCGTTGTTAATGGTAACACCTTTCAGGTTCCTGTTCATGGTTACCTTAAAAACGATCTCGCCGTTCTCGCCGACAAGCGGAGTAATTTCATTCACCTGAAACCCGAATTTGACATTTTTGAAAAAGAACACAATGTCTTTCATATAAGCCTGCACATCTTTCATGATGGGCATTTCACGGTTGGGGTCCAGGTCATCCTCGATTTGTGTTTCATCACTTTGGAAAACCTTGAGATAACTGTTGTTGATGATGATCTCTTTTTCCGACGGCACCTGGTTCGGATCACCCAGAAAATTAAATGTCCCTTCCAGGTATTTTATCATGTCTTTACACTGGTTTTTATAAGTCTCTATTTCGTCAGGAGTAAGCTTTCCTGTTTCCTGGGCAAAAAGCGCCGGAACAAAAAACACGTTAACTACAAGTAAAAGAGATGTTAATTTTCTGCGGAACATATTGAGTATGTTTTAATAAGGTTTTTCTTATCCTTTTCGCTGATGTATTGCAAATTTGAAATTAACCAGCCTGAGTTGGTATCATTACGGTTGAAATAAGAGATCTCGAAATACCAGTGTGGTATCTGAAAGAAGTGAAATTTCACATCATTGATCTGTTTGAATTTCAGGTCTCCTGTTTTCATCTGGTAAAAGAAGAGGGTCAGGAAATCGGGGCGGTAGTGATCGGATGCATAATACTGGATACGATCGGGCCGGGTAAGGGCTTTGTGCAGGTTCATAAAATCCAGTTCGTGGCTTTGAGGATGCAGAAAATATTTGGCGTGTTCGGCCGAGTCAATTTTTGGGAAAAGGTTCGGAAAATAGCTGTACCATACGTTGCTGATGATCCATTTTGAGCCGAGGTTTTCCTTTTCCAGCGTCAGGTACAAAATGATGTTCACCTCAGCCCCGTTGGCATAAAAAGTTGTGGATACTTCGGCAAACCAGTCTTTATCCAGGAAGTTGAGATAAATGGCGTTGTTTTTACTGGTCACATCCTCTATAAAAAACTGTTTGAGCTTTCCGGAAGTTCTCGGGTTATATTTGTCGAACATTTCCGGCAGTAGTTTTGTGCGCATCTTGTTGTTTCTGTAACGTTTATCAGTGACAGGCAACGTTTTACCATACTGGTCTTCTTCCATGTTAAACCGTTTGATGAACTGTCCCACCTGTTTGTTCATGGTGTAAAGCACGGTTTCATCTTCGGTAAAATTGTTGAAAGTGCCCGATTGTCCTCTCATGTTCGTTCCTGACGTAAATAGCAGTAGTACGACCATTATATAATGTGATATCCTCATGGCTGATTTTAAGATTGGCAAAATTAGTTTATTCCTGTAAACGGGAATCGGGAAGAGATATTTTGGCTAAATTTTATTTTGAGGTGCTACGAACAATAATTAACGAGTCTAAAGAAGTAAAAATCTCTGTATCTGGCACCTTGGTTCTCCAAGGTCTTTTGGGCAGAAAAATAAGTTAATAAGGTTGAGTTTACTTTAGGAATTCAGAGCTACTAAGGTTCAGAATTTTTCATTTGATGATTTCTGTTTTAAAAATTTCCATCTTACCTTCAATACAACATACTCGTGGGAAAAAACAAATAAGGTTTTTTCTCCGTACTGCCTTATGCAAGAGAAAATATTTCTTTCGTTGAATCCAAAACCTTATTTTTCAAAAATAACCTTAGTAGCTTCCATAACCAATACATAGCTGACCTTATGACTGAAAGAAGTCCGTAGGATACCTTATTTAAGCAATGAATACCGCGAATGAGTTTACTAAAAACGTCCATTCACCGGGATTCCTGGAAGACATTTTTTAACCCAGCACATCAAAATAAAATTTAACCAATATTTTGTTACAGATCAGTTATATAATTATGTAACATTTTTGTTAGTTACAATTTTGTTACCCGGAAGTTTTTCCGGATAAAAAAACCGCCTGGCATCAGGCGGTTTTTATATTGCTATTTTGGTTTAAGCGTGGACGCTAAAGCCGGAATTTAAAACGGATTAAATCGTCGTTTCCTTCACCCGGATATCGCCCAGCAGCACATCCCAGAAGCCGATAAGCCGGCCGCCGATCTGGGTTTGTTTGCGTTTAACGTAAACGGTGATGTCTTTTTTGGTGGTATCCTGGTAAACCAGTTTGCCTTCCTTGTCGTATCCTTTGAACTTCTGGAAAATGGTGATCACGCCCACGTAAGTGCCGTCGGGTTGTCTTTGCAGATCGCTGACATATTCGATATTGTACCACGAGATTTCCACTTTGCTGTAGTTGAGGCGCATCAGCCGCTCAAAATATTCGCGGATTCCGTAATAATTGATCTCTTTACGGGTGAGCGAAGAAACACCTATTTCGCTGCCCTGCATGAATAGTTCTTCTGCACGGTCAATCACACGGTTTGCCTCGCTCCAGGGAGTGGATTTGTCACCAATGAGTGTGATGTATTTACTCAGGTCGCGGACTTTTTCAAGCGCCAGACTGTCAATAGCCTGTTTACGTTCAGGGCTTATATTATCCTGTGCGGAAACGGTAAGGCTTCCGAACCCCAGGATCATTATCAATAAATAAGTTACTTTTTTCATAATTTACCAGATTTTTAGAAATTCAATTTCCGTTATTTTTCCCAGACTGTTACGTTTTACCGTTTCCACCTTAAAGCTGTATTTTTTGGTATCTTTAAGCATCTCAAGGAAACGCTTTACCGTGGTGGGCTTGTCATAATCGTTTTCGCCGTTCACCTGGCTGATGATGATCAACACCGGCACATCGGGGCTTTCAAACTGTTGCAGGGCAAGGTCAATCTGTTGGTTGGCTTCGTTAAATCCGGGAGCCGTAGCGATGGCCTTAAACTGATTGTTCAGCACTGCATATTCCGATTGTGCCGCACGTTTTTTGGCTTCTTCCTCTTTTCGCAGTCTTTCTTCTTCGGCTTTTCTGTCCAGTTCGGCCTGTTGCAAATCAATTTCTTTTTCGGCCAGGGTGATCAGCTTATTGATTTCGGGGTCGTCAAAATTTTCCTCTTTGATATTTTTTACCCGTTGGCGCTGCTGATCAAGCGGCCAACCCGTAGTGCCGTTGATAATGGCATTCAGGTCCTTTTTGGCCTGGTCAACTTTGGCAGCATAAGCAGCGGCGGCCTGCTCGGCAGCCAGCTTTTTTTTGCTCTTGCAACTTGTGGCACCGCCCAGTGCGATGATGACCACAAGCATAGCCATAACTATCCTTGAAAAATTCTTTGGCATGTGTTTCATTTTTATTGTATTAAAAAAATCGAATTTGTAATTTCATTGCGGTATAATACCGGCATTTTCTAAAGACTGCAAAGCTATTTAAAAAATTGTAATCCTTCTTTGAAAATATCTACACGAGTATGAAACGTAATTTTTTAATATCTCGTATTTCGGATTGCTGTAATTTCGGGCTTTTCTGATTGTTGTGTCGGAAAAAAGAATAACGATGATCGAAAAACATTACACCATACCGGTTTTTATCCCCGAGCTGGCCTGCCCTTTCCAGTGCGTGTTTTGCGACCAGCGCAAGATCACCGGAAAGCAACTGGTTCCCGAAGACGAGGAGATCGTCAGTACCATTGAAAGCCACCTGCGGACATTTAAAGAGAAAGAGCGGATCGTGGAAATCGGTTTTTTCGGGGGCAGTTTTACGGGAATACCTCTTCAGCATCAACGGCATTACCTGGAGTTGGTTCAGCCGTATGTTGAAAAAGAGAAAATTCAGGGTATCCGCTTATCAACACGTCCCGATTACATCAACCCGGCTATTCTGGAGCTGTTGAAAGCAATGAATGTCAGCACGATTGAGCTGGGGGCGCAGTCGTTTGATGAAGAGGTTTTGAAAAGATCGTTTCGCGGGCATACTGCAAAGCAGACGATTGAGGCTTCAAAAAAAATCCTCGATTACGGCTTTGACCTCGGACTTCAAATGATGATCGGCCTGCCGGGTGACACACTTGAAAAATCACTGGCCACAGCCCGGAAGATCATCAAACTGGGGGCTTCCAACACACGGATATATCCTACGGTGGTTATCAAAGATACAGCTCTGGATCAATGGTACAAAACCGGAAAATATCAGCCGCTGACCCTGGATGAAGCCGTAGAATGGGTGAAAGAAATACTGCCTGTTTTTGAAAAGGCGAATGTAAAAGTCATCCGCGTGGGGCTGCATCCCTCCGAAGGCCTGTTATCAGGCGATGAACTGATCGCCGGGCCTTTCCATCCTTCCTTCCGTGAACTGGTACTGACAGAAATCTGGTGGGATTTGCTCAAAGCCATCCCGTTTGATATCAGCCAACGCGAAATAGAAATCCATGTTCCGGCTGCGGAGCTGAATTATGTGATCGGTTATGGCGGGAAGAACCGTAAACGTTTACTGGAGAAATTTGAGAGAGTTAATCTGATAGGGAATGAAAACTTAATGAGCCGCCAATTTAAAATTCGATGAATTAATGCTTTAATGGATCAGGTATTTCTCCTCACCCCTGATAAACACTACCTCTCCGAAATACATCCGGTGGTAATCTTTTTTTGGATATTTCGTTTCGATCCAGGGGTCGAGGAAGTGCCCTGGTTTAAAATCGTCCCAGTATATTTTTTTACATTCCACGATGAGCTCGGCCTCTTTGAATGCGGGGGCAGCTACGACGGTTGAAGCAATGGGCGTAAGGCGGGTTTCGGCAATTTTGTCACCGTTTCTTCCCGATTTGGTGCCCAGCAAATTAAGGTCTTTTTTAAACTTTTTATCAAATGATGTCAGGGTAAAAGTATCATAGCGGTTCATAAATTCAAAGGTAAAACGTGTAGGCCGGACAACGACTGCTGCCGTGGGCCTGCTCCACATGGTTCCGAAAAAGCCCCATGCTACGGTCATGGTGTTGTAATCCCCTTTTTCAAAATCGCCGCTGGTGAGCAGAAACCACTGATCTTTCCAGAGATGATGAATGCGGGTAACGAATTTATCGGCGGGTATCGGCTTCATAAGTTTATCGTTATGAATAAATATATGGTTACAAAGTCACAAAGTTCAAAAAAACAGTGGTTTTATAAAAAAATTGAAACTGGAACTTCAAACCTTTTACCACTTACAATAATAATCATTTTTTATAAACACCGGTGTGCAAACTCTGTCAGATCGTGATGAGTTTTGCCCCCGATTTCAATACTTGTGTTAACGGATGTCCCCAGTATTTTACTTCTACACCTATATTCTCTAATGTGAAATCTACGCCTAGGTCTTCGGCACAGGCCCTGCAGGCGGTTACCTGAACCCCGCTTTTTGACAGCGCTGTTAATTTTTGCTGTACAGTTTTGTTTGTTCCCGCCAGTTTAGCGGAAGCTCCCCAGATGATCAGGGTAACCTCTTTCCACCATCCCTTTTTTTTGCTATTGAGCGCATACATAAAAACCATCTCGTTAAAGGTTTCCGGCTCTTTACTTGTCCACAAAATGAATAATTTTTCAAACTCTTCCATGATATTTATTTTTGATTAAACATTAATTGAATGGAAACGATCTCCGGCCGGTTAACTGTACGTATGGGCGGACCCCATCCTCCCACACCACTGGAAATATAATAATGCGTATTGCCTTTCTGTTTATATCCCCGGCTCACTTCAAAGATCATATTTGTAATATAATTGAAAGGCCAAAGCTGCCCGTGGTGAGTATGGCCCGACAGTTGCAGATCCACACCGTTCCGCTCTGCCTGTTCCAGCCGGAAAGGCTGATGGTCAAGCAGGATAATGGGTTTGCTATGGTCAAGGTTTTTGATGATCTCATTCAGTTCCTTTCTTTTTATGCCGGTAAACTGGTTCATGGTCAGATCTTCCCTGCCTGCAACATAAAAGCTGTCGTCTATCAATTCGGCCTTGTCGTTCAGCAGCATAATATTATGTTCATTGAGATATTTTTTAGCTTTCCTGACCCCGCCGATGTATTCATGGTTTCCGGTGATGGCATATACACCGTATTTTGACTGAAGTTGTTTCAAGACTTCACCCACATTGGTTTTCAGAACCGGCGCAATGTCTTCGTCAATAATGTCACCCGGGATGAGGATGATATCGGGTTTCAACGCATTGACTTTATTTACAATGATACGGCAATGCCGCTTTTCGATGGTCGTACCGAGGTGAATATCCGAAAAAACCACAATGTGCACGTTGCCAATTTTCCCTCCCGGTTTATTGATTGTCAAATTAAATCTTCTGACAACGGGAAACCAGGTATTTATGTATCCGGCTATTACAATTCCCGTGGTAATTGTAATTACGATGAGTCCTGTTATTTCTTTTGTTTTCGCAGGATTTGAAGAGATAAAATCCGGGATGAATCCAAAAAGATGTCCAATGCCGCTCAATAAATCCAGAAGCAGAAAGGTTAAAAAAAAGTACACCATAAAAGCCAGCCAGAATGTTCCGATCCAGATCAATGAGGACGTCAAGGGGTTTATCATTATCCTTTCAAGCAACCTGCCAAGAGGAAAGGCAGCAGCAGCAATCAGTACTGCGATCAAAAATACCGTTCTTATCAAAGACCCGGGAGATAGCAGGTTCAGCCCCCGCATGATAATATAATAATTAATGGCAGCATAGATCAGCAGAACGACAGAAAAGAAAAGGATAAAACCGGCTTTTCTCATACAAGGAGTAAAATATTTATTCAAAGGTTTTTTTGGCCACTCTTTTTTTCATCATCGGGATGCTGATGAACAGGAAAAGAAAAGTAATGGCTGCAGGTCCGAAGACGGTCCACCACAGGTCTCTGTCCACAGCCACAGCAAAGAAATAGAGTCCCCACCAAAACATCATCTCGCCTGTATAGTTCGGGTATTTCAGGATCAGCCAGACGCCCGATTGTATCCGGATATTTTTTCCTTCGGTAGCCTTCAGATGCCTCCTCAACTGGTCGTCCGCCGTTTTTTCGAGCAGGATGGCGCTCATGGTAAACAGGAAGGCAAGTACAGCATACCATGAACCCGGGTGCTCCGGGATAGATGTCATGGTATAATAAACCGGAACCAGGCCGGCAAAAACAAATGCTGTTGGCAGCATGTGAATAGTAAGAAAGCTGACCGGCCAGTACCATTTTCCCGTCTTTTTTCGGATTTTCTTATAACGCCAGTCTTCATCATGAAAGCCATCCCAACGCAGAATCCAGTTCCAGGTTAACCGAACACCCCAGAAAACAATAAGTATCCAGATGATTTTGTATAAGAAACCCTCGTGGCCGGATTTCAGCAGCCAGTAAAAAACGATGAAAACAGGGGCTGCACTCCAGTATGGGTCGTAAACGCTGGAATTATTATATCTTACACTGAAAAGAAAAACAATTACCGTAGCAACACCATTTGCAAGGGCCGTTTTCCACAGCATATTTGAAATGGGAGCATACCTTAAAACAAGATATGCACCACCAAGGGCCAGCAGATAAATAAAAAGAATGACAAAAAGGTCTTTTGGTTTTTGTTTCATCGGTGAAATAATTTGTGTAAAAATAACCAGTTACCAATGAACGGGTAAATTTTTATCTTGTTGCCTCAAAGATAATATGAATAAATGGTCTATATGTAAAACCTGGATAAAATTTATCTTTGAATTTTTGGAAACGATTATGACGGATGATCATTATTGCAGATAAAAAAATACCAGATGACGCACGCAAGCGGCTTGAACAATTCGGAAAAATTATTTTGCTCGAAACCAAAGGAGTCACCTATCCTGCCATATCAGGCCATCCTGATATTTTCTTTTGCCGGGCTGATGATAAGCTTGTGGTATCTCCCGGTTTGCCGCCTCCGGTCGTTGGTGATTTGAAAGCAGCCCGGGTTCGTTTTGTTTTCGGCGATTTGGAAACTGGCAGCGCATATCCTGAAACCGCACGTCTCAACGCGGCGGTCACGCCGGAATCTATCTTTCACAATGAAAAATATACCGATCCGGTTTTGAAACGGTTATGTGCCGGGAAACAACTCATTCACGTGAACCAGGGATATACGCGTTGCAATCTGATCCCGCTGAAAAATAACCGGTTCATTGCTTCCGACAAGGGAATTGAAAAGACATTAAGGAAACAAGGTTTGGAAGTTTTGTATGTTGACCCAAAAGGCATTTTGTTGCCCGGGTTTAAAAACGGCTTTATCGGCGGAACTTGCGGGATAGTTGACGACAATATCTTTTTTATCGGTAGCTTAAACTATTTCCCGGAAGGTGAAAAGATCAAGGATTTCCTTTTTGATTATAAGATCATTGAATTGTACGACGGACCGCTGTTTGACGGGGGAAGTTTGATGTTATTTTGAAACCGGTACATAGTAGAGACATTCGGATGAGCG